>CAIWRB010000276.1 GCA_903914955.1 uncultured Chloroflexota bacterium
CATTCTCTGGTTCCTTAATCCAGAATATCTTTTGTCTATTACACAAGGCGGCCCGATTTGTACAGCCGGGATCGTCTGTGTGGTTCTTGGTTTGATTGGATCCAGTTACTTTATCATGATGCGAATTGCGGATATCGAGGTATAGGCCACAATATGCAGCAGCAATCAACAGCCGATCAGCAGGAGTTCTTCCCTGCAATCCTTTGAACAGATTCAACCAAGGTCCTTTCCATGAACCTTTCAGTCCTTAACGCAATATAGCCCATGCGATCGGAATCGCACCCCCTCGATAAACCACTCTAATGGAAAGTAAAACAAATAACTTTTCCAGCGAGAAAAGCCCACTACCCGCATGCCCACCCCTATCACCCTCTTGTATTTTGCGTCTGATTAATGCTAAACTAATCTTAAGCTTGGGCAGTGGATTTCCCCTGCCAATGCCCGCCAAGGCATGTGTGGGTTTGAGCTGCATTTACCTGTAAGGGCTTTTGGCGTCGAGCGCCTCCCCCAGATTATTGTTCGCCCGGTGTCCAAATAACGCAACGAATTCGACCCCGATTGACCTGATATCCATTTCTTTCTGACGGCCGGACAACCCATGATGCTCCTGCCCCCAACTTACTTTTCAAGTGAGGTGATGAGAATGAAATTGACGGAATCTGATCATTTAGCCAAACCTTCTCGGCGTTCCAAGTCAAAACCAAAGACTGTATCCAAACTAAAACAGTCGAGAAAAAAAATTCGTAATAGCGAGAGTGCGCTTGTAGCCAGCAAGCAACTCTTGCAAGACATCATAGACCATAGCACAACACTCATTTATGCCGTTGATTTAGAGGGTGGGTTCTTGGTGATCAACCGTCAGTTGGAAAATAAGTTTGGCATAAAGCACCAAAAGTTGATTGACATATTCCGCGAAGAATATTTACCAGCCGGGATTGCAGCGGAGCATCGCGCCAACGATTTGAAGGTCATCGAGAGCCGTCAGCCAATCACAATTGAAGAAGAGAACGATGAACCAGATGGGAAACATACGTATCTCTCCGTCAAATTCCCTTTGTTTGATTCCGAAAATGGCATATATGGTGTTGGCGGGATTTCCACTGACATTACCGAGGTCAAGCGGACCGTGGAAGCCCTACAAACAGGGAAGGAAAACCTCGAATCGATTTTTGAATCCTCGCCGGTCGCTATGTTTATACTCGATGAAACAACTAATATCGTTCAAATCAATGGAGCAGCAGTATCCATGACCGGCGGTAATCCCTCGGAGGCCCTGCAACACCGGCCGGGCAACGCCTTGCGCTGTATCCACAGTTCAAAGGATCCGCGCGGCTGCGGCTACTCAAAGGTTTGTAAGATATGCAATGTACGCAACGGCATTGAAGCATTGATCGCGAATGGCGGCACGATACACGGGGCTGAACTGGCGCTGGATCTGATTCGGAACGGAGCGCCGCAGAAGGTCTGGATGAGTGTTGGCGCCGAACCCATCCAGTTAAACGGCCGCCGGCATGTGTGCGTCGCCATGGATGACATCACCGAGCGCAAACGGGCGGAGGAAGCGCTGATCGATAATGAACTAAAATACCGCGCTTTGTTCGAGACTGCGGCTGATGCCATCCTGCTATTTGCCGAAGGCAAGTGGGTTGACTGTAACGCAGGAGCGTTGCAGGTATTTGGCTGCAATCGGGAGCAGATCATTGGCGCACATCCGATCAAGTTCTCACCTTCAATGCAGCCCGATGGTCGGCCTTCAGAAGAAGAGGCTATCAAAAAGATCAATCTTGCCTTTGCAGGAGAATCACAGCATTTCGAATGGGAACACTGTCGGTTGGATGGAACACCTTTTTCCGCCGAGGTCTCCCTGAACCGGCTTGATCTGGGAGGCAAGCCGTATATGCAGGCAATCGTGCGCGATGTGTCCCAGCGCAAACAGGGGGAGGAGGCGCTGCGCGCGAGCGAGCAACAGCACCGCACCATCCTTGAGACGGCAATGGACGGCTTCTGGTTGGTGGATATGCAGGGAAACCTGCTGGAAGTCAATGAAACCTACTGCCGGATGAGCGGCTACACAGAGCAGGAATTGCTGACTATGCAGATTCTCGATCTGGAATCTAAAGAATCGGTCAATGACACAGCCTCCCATATACAAAAGATCATAGAGCAGGGCGAGGATCGTTTCGAGTCCCGCCACCGCCGCAAGGATGGGAGCTTTTTTAAGATCGAGGCCAGCGTCCAGTACCGCGCGGAGGAAGGCGGGCGGTTCGTGGTTTTTATGCAGGACATCACCGAACGCAAGCGGACAGAAGATGCACTGCGCCAAAGCGAAAGACAGCAACTCCTGTTACTGCAATCCACAGATCAGGGCATCTACGGCATTGACCAAGCAGGGCTTTGCACTTTTATCAACAGTTCTGCCGTACAGATGATCGGTTACGAGCCCGGAGAAGTCATCGGCAGGAATATGCACGTGCTTATCCATCACACCCGTCCCGATGGCTCGCCGTATCCGATTGAAGAGTGTCCCATCTTCAACGCCTTCCGAATAGGTAGCAACGTGCGGATAACGGACGAAGTCCTGTGGCGGAAGGATGGCAGTGCTTTTGCGGTTGAATACACATCCAATCCCATCAGGGAAGATGAAAACATCATCGGTGCAGTAGTCACCTTCAACGACATCACCGAGCGCAAGCAAGCAGAGGCACATATTCAGAAACAACTTCGTCAGATACAAGCTCTACGCAACATTGATCAGGCAATTACATCCAACCTTAACCTACGCGTAATCCTGAATTTATTGCTGGTCCAGGTGAACTCGCAATTAGATGTGGATGCTACAACCGTATTGTTGTTCGATCCTTCAACAGCGAAACTCCAAATGGCTGCCGAGTATGGCTTCCGCTCGAGCACTACCATGTTCACTCAGCAACGGTTAGGCGAAGGTTATGCTGGCCAGGCGGCACTGGAACGCCACATCGTTCACATCCCCAACATACTCGAGGCAGGCGGTGACTTGGGGCGAGCATTGATCCTGGAGCGAGAGTCTTTTGTCGCTTACTACGGCGTGCCGCTCATTACCAAAGGCGAGGTCAAAGGTGTGTTGGAAGTTTTCCATCGCTCCCCGCTCGACCCTGACCCGGAGTGGCTGGTCTTTTTAGAGACAATGGCAGGACAGGCCGCAATTGCAATTGATGATGCACAGTTATTTGAAAAACTACAACGTTCAAACAATGAACTTGCGATGGCTTATGAAGCAACCATTGAAGGTTGGTCACGGGCTATGGATTTGCGTGACAAAGAAACTGAAGGGCACACTCAACGCGTCACCGAGATGACTACCAAACTAGCGTGGACGATGGGCATGAGCAATGAACAGATAGGCCACATTCGGCACGGTGCGCTTTTGCACGATATGGGCAAACTCGGTGTGCCAGATAGTATCTTGTTCAAGGCTGGCAACCTAACTGATGAAGAGTGCGTCATCATGCACAAACATCCCCAATTTGCCTACGACCTGCTCTCATCCATCGAATACTTGCGCCCAGCACTTGATATTCCACATTACCATCATGAAAAATGGGACGGTACAGGCTACCCACAAGGGTTGAAAGGTGAGCAAATTCCATTGTCTGCACGTCTTTTCGCAGTAGTGGACGTTTGGGACGCGCTCCGGTCTGACCGTCCGTATCGTGCCAGCTGGACCCACGAAAAAGCATTGGAGTACATACGTGCCCAGGAGGGCACACATTTCGACCCGAAAGCCGTGGAATTATTCATGCAGGTGATGAGTGAAGAAGCAAATAAATTTTAACCTTGGGCTAAAACTTTCTATTCGACTGTACTGGCTTGTGCTACTACTAGTTCATCCGTCTGAATTATGGAATGTCAAGGACTTTTGAAAATATTATATGGGTATTTATGCAAAGTATGCGGTCTCCCGTTGCATCAGCCAATGCCTGGCAGATAGGCCGCATTCTCGTGCATTAAGAGCGCAAGATATTTTGCCTGATTGACGTTGGTTCATGTTACACTGCCTTTTGGGTAAAACCTCTCATGTAAAGTTGCTTCCCTTTCCTGCATTATTTTGACCCGGGAAGTTACTATAGCGTAAGTATTGTGCAACCAGTTTGAAAAGTCGGAAAATCACGAAAAGAAGTAACTTTTAGCAAACGGCAGCACCAGTTGAAAAGTCCATTGTTTTTTGATCTTTAGAGATCGACCAGCAAATACGCTGTGATCTTCGAACCTTAACATACAACCTTGCTCGCACCAGCTCACCCAGGCTAATGATCGGGCACCCACCTTGACCTGATCCTTGACATGCGGATGAGCAGGATCAAGCCAACCCTCAGAAGCATTCTCACAATCTTCCTGTAACCAGAGCGTCGCCCACCGCACAAAGTTAGCCGCAAAAGCCACAAACTGTTCCTGCAATAAAATGCCTGGCCGAGACCGAACTTTCAGATGGTGCAGTTCAAATACCTGCTTCTCCTCTTTGTTCCCGGCTTCAATGGTTTGTCTTTGGTTATACCGCTCAAACCAGGTGGTCAAATGCTCAGCCACTGCATCCTGTCCGAAATGAATGAGCCCACCGAATTGCATCTGTTGCCCGATATGAAAGCGCTCCAAGGCAAGATCAAGCGGATAGGGAAAATCTGACAGCTCCTTCGTGGACCAAGCCACCATCTCGGCATTCTTCCCAACGCGTTCCCAGTGAGATTGATCATTGGCCCAATTTTTCAAACGACCGAGCAGCCAGTTTCCATGAGGCTTGGAATACACTTCGTAGCCCATTTCAATCAACAGAGCTATGTTTTCCATTGTGCCGAAGCCAGCGTCCATTCGGAATATTGCTTGAATTGGCGCTGCGTTGTTCTGGTTATCCTGCTCAAACTGCAGCAAACGCGCTTGCAAAAGATCCATTTCACTTTGCCACTCTTGCCATTCTTTTTGCTGGCGGGTCAGTCTTTTCTCTGCCTGACTTAGGGTTGCCTCTCTCCGTTTTTGCCGCTTTTGGTAGCAAGCGAGCTTGGTTCGATATTGTGCTAATCGGCTGTTCGGTCGGACGAGTCGCTCCTTCTCCTCGTAACTGGCTTCCATCTCTTGAACACAGTATTCCCACTGTTGAACTTGTTGGTTCACTTCCTCTAGATCCTGACGTACGGTTGCTAGAGATTGGCTGGCTTTTTCGTTGACCGCTTTCAGGCTGTTTTGCCTGCCTTCCAGATCCGCCACCCGCTTTCGGAGCAGATCCACACGTCGTGTCGGACGCAAGCCCAAGACCGCCTCAGACCTGCGGATCATCGGCTCTGCTTCCGTGCATGAAACTGTGTCCCCAGGATGCTGGCTCACTGAAAGCCAAAGTCTGCCATAGGTCGGGGACTGCAGGCACACCATCGCTGCCTGATAGCCCAGACGTACTTGATCATCCATGTGACCAAAACCAACTTCTGGATACGTGCGGCTGGTGCTTGATACTGGTCTGCCGGATAGATCACCATCCAGGATCAGCCTGCCTTCTACTCTCAGTGCCAGAACCGCTTCTTTATCTATAAAGGGTTGGCTGACCTTGGCCAAGACCTTCACGATCTGCTCTGTTTCTTCACGCATCAAATGCGCCAATGTACGGCTGACGCCACTGTAGTCCGCCCAACTGCTCTGACCCCAAGCTTGGGCGACTGCCAGATCTTGATCAAGCGGGTGCGCGGCAATACTGATCTCTTTCAAGTGGGCCAACCCTGCCAGGTTTGCTACTAGAAATTCCTGGATCTTGGACTGGGGCGAATGGTCTACCGTCTTTTGTTTGATCGGGATCGCCGAGAGTTGTTCTGTCAATCCCAGGCATTGGGCAAACTGCCCCCAGGCGATCAACATGGCATGATGGGTTAGCTGCGGTGTTTCATTTTCGCTCATGGCTCTTCTCCATTCAAAGTTGCCATAAGCTTACCCGACAAGGTTCGTATTTTGTAAAAGTTCTACTTTTTTACGCTTTTTTGATTTTTCGTTCCTGTTGCACAATACTTACGATAGCAGAAATATATTACAAACCAAACTGGTACAATTAAGATATGTCATCCATTTCACTTCCAGCAGAATTTACATTAAATAGAAAGAATACTTATAACCATACCAGCGCCGTCAAGTGGATCGTTTCTCACGCGCGCCCATATGGTTGGATCATGGTGATGCTTGTCGCTGGTGCGGTTGGGAACGCGGCGTTGGCGGCTTATGTTCCCGTGTTGACCGGCAATGCTTTCAACGCGATGGTCAAAATTCCCCCGGATACCTCGGTGTTGATTCCTCTCGCGATAATCATTGGAATTTCGCAGATCATCCGCGGTGTGTTGCAGCTCGGGCGCAACTTCGGTGCGGAACTTCTGGCCCAATATTTGGAACGCGATATTCGTGATGAGTTATATCTTTCCTTGCTTGGCAAAAGCATGACCTTCCACAATTTGCAGCCGGTCGGTGATACGATGGCGCGTGCCACGAACGATGTGCGCGAAGTTAACTTCATGTTCAACCCCGGCGTGAATCTTGTGGTCGGTTCGTTTATGTTCATCGTGATGCCGTTCTTCGCCGCACCACGATATCATCCGTCCCTGCTGATAACACCTGCCATCTTTACTATCTTTTATTTCATCGCGCTGGTGCGTTATCTCAAAACACTTTCACCTATCACGGATGAAGTGCGCGCGACTTTCGGTGATATGAACATGCATCTCTCTGAATCATTGGACGGTGTTGAGGTGATGAAAGGCGCGGCTCAGGAAGGCGCGGAAGTGGATCGCTTCGTCGGGAACGCACGCCGTGTACGAGAGGCTTTCGTTCGTCAAGGAGATCTTGAAGGACGCTACATCTCCATGTTGTTACTCGGAGCTGCCTACGCGGGTGGGCTTGTCCACGCGCTTTTGCTTTTTCGCGCGGGAACCATAGACCTCGGTGCCGTGATCGCGTACTTCGGTCTTTTACGTTTGCTTGAATTCCCAACCTTCGCTTCCACCTGGGCTTATTCGCAGATATCTTCTGGAATGTCCAGTGCGCGTCGAATTTTAGAACTCATCAACAGTGAAACACAGCTCGATCAAAACGCATCAGGTCTGACCTCGACCATGCGCGGCGAAGTTGAGTTTCGCGGTGTCTCATTTGCATATCACGGCAGTGAACCGGTGGTTGATAATATTTCTTTCAAAATAAAACAGGGACAGACCGTCGCCATCGTAAGTCAGACCGGTGCGGGAAAAACATCACTGGCAAAATTGATCAACCGTACTTATGATGTTACTGCAGGTCAGGTTTTAATAGATGGCGTGGATGCGCGCGAATGGAATCTGGCGGCGCTTCGGTCGCAGATCTCCATCATCGAGCAGGACATCTTTTTGTTTTCACGATCTCTGAGCAACAACATTTCCTTTGGAAAACCAGACGCCACAAAAGACGAGATCATCGCCGCTTCTGTTGCATCTCAAGCGCATGAGTTTATTCAGGAATTTGATCAGCAATATGACACAGTCGCTGGCGAACGTGGAGTGACTCTTTCTGGCGGACAACGTCAGAGGATTGCGCTCGCCCGGGCATTTCTCACCGACCCGCGCATTCTCGTACTGGATGATTCCACTTCCGCCATAGACTCTGCCACTGAAGATAAAATCCAGAGAGCCATATCCAATGCCGCGCGCGGACGCACAACCTTCATCATCACGCACCGCCTGTCGCAGATCCGCTGGGCTGATATGATCATCGTCTTGCGCAAAGGCCGCATTGCTGCCATCGGAACGCATGATGATTTGATGAAGACTTCCGAAGCATATTCGAGAATTTTTAGAGAATAAAATTTCGTATGCGGACAGAAGTCCGAATTACAAATCAGACTGAAATCTTCACTTCTTTAATTAATCGTAAATTCAAAATCAAAAATCGGAAATTAAAATGGGCTTCTTTGCAGGACTGAACGACGAAAAATATGACCGTCAATATACCGACCGTGAACTCACGCGGCGTATTCTTGACTTCTTCCGCACACAGGTCAAGCGGCTTGTGTATTCATCCATCACCATTATTATCCTGGCTTTCATAGGCGCAGCACTGCCTGTGGTTGTCAGCCGCATGATGGATCTGCTCAAGGAACGGCCCACGCTGCAAGCGATCGCTCTGGTGGGAGTCACACTGATGGCAGTTGGAGTCGGCCTGTGGGGATTGAACTGGCTGCGGCGGAGTCTGATCGTGCGCGCAGTGGGAGATGTGGTGCTCGATCTGCGTACGCGCGCATTCCGCGCCGCCGCCGAACATGATCTCTCTTTCTACGATCAATTTTCCTCAGGCCGTATTGTCTCGCGCATCACATCCGATACGAATGATTTCGGTCAACTCGTGGTCATTGTCACTGACGTCATTTCGCAAATGATGCAGGCTCTGATTCTTGGAGTGGTGCTCTTTCGCACCGAGTGGCATTTGGCCTTATTGTTGATGGCATTTTTGCCATTCATCTTTGGAGTGGCCGCGGGATTCCGCGCGCTGGCGCGCCGGGTAACCAAACGCGGAATGAAAGCCATGGCGGATGTGAACGCAGCCATTAAGGAAACCATCAGCGGAATTTCCATCGCCAAAAATTTTCGTCAGGAAGAAAGTATTTTCAAATCCTTCGACGAATCGAATCAGCAATCGTATCAAGTCAACGTGCGGCGTGGATTCGTGCTGGCGCTTGTCTTCCCAACACTCAATGCCCTTTCCGGTATTTTCGTCGGCGTATTGATCTATGCTGGCGGAATGAGCGCGAAGCAGGGTTTGGTCAGCATTGGCGCTTGGTATCTTTTTATCATGAGCCTTGACCAATTCTTTTTCCCTGTATTAAATCTCACAGCTTTCTGGGCGCAAATTCAGGGCGGATTGTCTGCCGCGGAAAGAGTGTTTGCTTTGATCGATGCCGACCCAAATGTTCTGCAGACAGAAAAATTGGATGTGCCGCGGCTGAAGGGTGAAATAAATTTTGAGAAATTTGATTTTAGTTATTCGGATAAGGAACCTATCCTGACGAACTTTAATCTGGTCATACAACCCGGAGAGACCCTTGCTCTGGTGGGTCATACCGGCGCGGGAAAATCATCCATTGCAAAATTGATCGCTCGTTTTTATGAATTTCAAAAAGGAAATTTGCGGATCGACGGCCGTGATATCCGCACTTTTGACCTGGGCCAATATCGCCGTCAATTGGGAATTGTCTCGCAGGTTCCGTTCTTATTTTCAGGTACAGTCATAGAGAATATTCGCTATGCCGCGCCCGGAGTTCCTGAAGAGGAAATGCTCAAGCTCGCAAAAAAGATCGGCGATGGAGAATGGCTTGAAACCCTGCCCGATGGTTTGCATACGGAAGTTGGTGAACGTGGAAACAGGCTTTCGATGGGGCAGCGTCAACTTGTGGCGTTGATGCGTGTTCTGGTGCAGAATCCCGCCATCTTTATTTTGGACGAAGCCACTGCCAGCATTGACCCGTTCACTGAGTGGCAGATCCAGCAGGCGTTGAATCTTATTTTGAAAAATACGACCAGCATTCTAATTGCGCATCGCCTGTCCACAGTCAAAGCTGCGGACAGGATCGTGGTCATGCAAAAAGGAGCCATCATCGAACAAGGCTCCCATGATGGCTTGTTGGCTCAAGGCGGACATTACGCCGAGTTATATAACACGTATTTCCGGCATCAAAGCTTGTCTTATATTGAGCAGGTGAAGGAAATGGTTGGAAAATAAGAATGGAAAAAAAAGAGTGGTCACCAAATTTGGGACCACTCTTTTTTTATCAGGAAGTTTTTCGCCCACCACTACGTTCTGGGTGAACTGGAGCAGATAGTAACTCGGCAAGTCGATGTGCGCCTTCCGGGCTGGCAACTGCGATGATCTCGTCGTTTTCCCGCAAAGTACTGTCGCCGCGCGGCAGTGTCATGACTCCGTCGCGAATGATGGCTGCGATCACGCAGTGCTCTGCAAGTGCCATATCCTTGAGCAGGGTTCCGATCGCTTTTGCTCCGGCTGGTATTTTTTCCTCCACCACAGAGTATCGTCCGCGGCGGATCTTGAAGAGGGTCATCATATCGCCCAGCGACATTTCCTCTTGAATTAAGTGGGCTAACACATCAGCCTGGTTAAGGGAAACGTCCACATTGAATTTCTCGTCAAACAGCCAGGCATTGTTGGGATTGTTTACACGCGCGATCGTGCGCGGCACATCAAACATTTTTTTCGCAAGAAAGCTAATGGTTAGATTCATCGAGTCGTCGCTGGTGACCGAAGCCACAGCGTGGGCTTCGCGAATCCCGGCGGCTTCGAGCACAGTTGGGTCTATGGGATTGCCTTCATAGATGACTTCGGTTGGCAATTCCTGATGCAAGAGCGAAAGTAAGTTGCGGCGGTTTTCGATCAGCCGAACTTTATAGTTTTCATTTAGAAGTAAACTTGCAAGACGTGCTCCCGTACGTCCGCCTCCAGCAATTAATACGAACATATTAAGCCTCCGCCTTTTCACTCAAGCGTGCAGTGAGTGCGCCAATTCCATCATAAGTCGTGCTGATATTAAGCGCATCCCCAGATTGTAAAACAGTTCCCAGTTCCGGTAGAGCCGAACGCCCAGCCCGAGAGACAGCGACGGGGAAGCATTGTTTGAGCGGTTCCAGTAATTTTCCGAGAGTGCTTCCACTCCATGTTTCAGGGATGATGATCTCGTATACTTCCACTTCACCGTTGCCTGCGGAATAGATCATTCTTTGCGATGGGTTGATCAATAATTCCTCCACACGCTGCGCGCCCCAAAATGTGGAACTGACGGTCTGCAAGCCAAAAGATTCAATGACCACTCGCAAGGTTGGATCGTAATTACGAGCCACAACCACAGGAACCTTGTAAAAGGAACGCGCTGTATGAGCGACAACTGCATTGAGTGTGTCTGAATTTGTGACAGAAGCCAGTCCATTAGCTTCTGTAATGCCCGCGCGATCGAGCACATTTTCTGCCAGGCAATCTCCTTCGAGTGTGCGTCCGCGAAAATCGGGATGCAAGCGATTGAATGATTCGCGGTTGCTATCTACAACAATGATCTGGTGCCCACTTTTGAACAGGCGGTAGGATAACTCTGCGCCTACGCGCCCGCATCCGACGACAATAAAATTCATGTGTTTACTCCTTGTGTGCTTCGTGCAATTCATGCACGTGGTAGGGGACGTCTGTTACAACAACCCCGTGTTTATTCAATAATTCACTTCGCAAAACATTCGCTGTTTGCATATGCAACATATTATGCCATCTTTTTGATGGAATAAATTGCGGCACAACAACAGTGATTGTCTCATTAGGCTGGCGGTGGGCGATAATGCCTTCCAAATATTCCAACAAAGGTTCAACAAAAAGACGATAGGGAGAGTCTAAAATAACCAGACGCGTACCCTCACCCCATGTAACCCATTTCCTTTGAACTTTCTCGGTTTCAGCGGCATCCAGTGAAATATGAACAACGGTTACATCTTTTGAAAGCAGGCGGGCGTAGCGTAGTGCATCCATGGTTCCCTGATGTACGCCGCTGATCGGCATGATTACGCGGTGGCGAGTCTGGCGCGTGGGATTGCCTGAAAAATCTTCAAGTGAGAGGCTGTGGGCGAGGTCTTTGTAGTGGTGGTGGATGGTAAAGAAAATACTAACCAATACCGGGGTCAAAATAAGAACGACCCAGGCGCCCTCTCGGAACTTGGTTACGGCGAATACGATCATCACAATGGCTGTACATAATGAGCCAAAACCATTGACCAACATTTTGTATTGCCAGCCATCCACATAACGCAAGGTTGAACCTGGCTCAACGATTTCTTCTCCCTCTTTGAGATGACCGATCTTCCACCAGCGGCGCGCCATGCCAGCCTGTGAAAGCGTGAAAGAAAGAAAAACGCCGATCGCGTAGAGCGGGATTAATTTTGTCACACTTGCTTTAAAAAGAATAATCAAAAGCGAGGCAATGATTGAAAGTGTGAGAATTCCATTGGAATACACAAGGCGGCTGCCGCGGAACATCAATTGCTTTGGCAGGAAACCGTCGCCAGCATGTAAGGCTCCGAGACGCGGAAAATCCGCAAAGGCTGTGTTGGCAGCCATGATGAGGACTACCGTCGTCCCCCAAATCGTTGCGAGGTAAGGCAGGCCGCGTCCGTTGAAGACTGTACGTGCCAGTTGAGAGATAATAGTTTCTTGTTCTGAGAAGACTGCGCCGATCCTGCCTGTGAGATATGAAATACCAAGAAAGAAAGCACCAAGAATGACTGACATCCAGATCAGGGTAATACCTGCATTGCGGCTCCTTGGTTCCTTGAATGCAGTGATACCATTCGATATTGCCTCAACGCCTGTTAGCGCAGTGGTTCCATTTGCAAAAGCATGCAAAAGGATAAAGGGAGTAAGCGCTCCAACCGTGTGCAACAAACTCAGTTTAGGCGGATCAACTACCTGACCGAGGGATCCGGTCAAAAAGCGGAACATGCCCAGACCGACAGTGGCTATCATCATTAAGATAAAGAAATATGTGGGGATGGCGAAAGCAGTTCCCGATTCTTTAACTCCACGCATATTGATTATCATGATAAAGAACACCGCTCCGACCGCTATAGGAATGCGATAAGCGAACAAGTTGGGATAGGCCGAAATGATCTGAGCGACGCCCGATGAGACGGAAACCGCCACAGTCAGGATGTAATCGGTCAGCAACGCCGCGCCGGCCGTTTGAGCAGGACCTTCCCCAAGGTTGTCGCGCGCAACGATATAGGCGCCACCTCCACCGGGGTAGGCATGGATTGTCTGTTCGTAGGAAATGGTCACGATTGCGAGCAATATAACAATTGCAATCGATATGGGAAACACGTAGCCAAAGGCGAGTGTACCCGCCGCAGCCAATACCCCCAAAATTTCCTGTGTAGCGTAGGCTGTGGATGAAAGCGCATCCGATGCGAATACGGCGAGGCCGACGGCTTTTCCTATGGTCTGGTGCGGAGCGTCTGCGGTGTGGAGTGGACGACCAATAAACCAATGAGCTAATGATTTAGGTGGTTTGTATTCGCTTTCACGCCGAATGACTTCAGATTGATGATTTTCAGGTATTAACATTTTCTCTCTTTTAATACGAACAAAAAATACGCCCTCGCTGTGAGCGCGCGCGGAAGCGATTATAGTACAAATCCAATTTTCAGTTGTTATGGAGTTTGATAAGGCACATCAGTAATTACCACGCCGGGTTTGGAGAGCAATTCCTTACGGAGCAGATCCGCTGTTTGCATGTGTAAGACATTAAAGACCTGCTTGGAAGGAACGAACTGGGGAACGACAATGGTAATGGTTTCATTCGGCTGTCGGTTGGATATGATATCTTCGATGTAACCAAGCAACGGTTCCAAAAAGAGACGATACGGCGAATCCACGATCACGAGACGGGTGGAATTTCCCCACGTGCCCCACTTCTGTTGAACTTTTTCAGTTTCGCCAGGTTCCATGGATACATGTACCGCGGTTACATCGTCTGACAGCATATTTGCATATCTCAACGCGGCTAATGTTCCCTGGTGAACATTGCTGATAGGGACAATTACACGATGGCGTCCTGTATAAGGCGGGGGTTCGCCATAATTCTCCAATGTGAGCCGGCTGGCGAGCATTTGATAATGTCTGTGAATGAACAGAAATACACCAACGAGGATGGGAATTAAAATCAATACTACCCAGGCTCCCTCGCCAAATTTAGTCACCGCAAAGATTAGCATGACGATGCAAGTGGCAAACGACCCAACACTATTGACGATCATCTTACCAGTCCAGCGGGGGTCATGGTGCAGGGTTGAGCCGCGTTCAACTTTTTCTGCACCGGGTTGGATATGTCCCATCTTCCACCAGCGATGAGTCATGCCGGCTTGAGATAATGTAAATGAAAGAAAGACACCGATTGCATAGAGGGGGATCAAAGCCGAAACGCTGGCATTAAAAACCACGATCAGACCTGATGCGATCGTGGCAAGTGAGATGATGCCATACGAATAAACCAATCGACTGCCTTTGAAGGCAAGCTGACGGGGAAGGAAACCATCTGCGGCGACAAGTGCGCTAAGTCGAGGAAAATCGGCAAAGGCTGTATTTGCGGCCATAACCAAAATGAGGGTAGTTCCCACGATGGTTCCGATGTACATGAAATTACGACCGCCATAAACAGTACGGGTCAACTGTGAAATGACAGTTTCAAATTCTGAAGGCACTGCGCCGATATGTACGGATAAAAATGTAATCGCAAGCAACAGAGACCCCAAAATTACCGACATCCAAATGAGAGTGATACCCGCGTTGTGGCTGCGCGGTTCCTTGAAAGCCGATATCCCGTTTGAGATAGCCTCTACGCCGGTCAGCGAAGTTGTCCCATTTGAAAATGCGCGCAGGATTAAAAATAAAGTGATCGGGTGCAGTACGTTAACTTCAAAAAGCGGCGGATCCTGGACTATACCCAGGGAACCAGTTGCATACATATATAAACCAATCCCCGCTGTTAGGAAAATCATCACCAGAAAGAAATAAGTTGGGATCGAAAAAGCGATGCCCGATTCTTTTACTCCCCGCAAGTTGATCAGCATAATAAAAAGAACCAGCGTTACGGCGATCAATGCCCGATAAGAAAATAGAGCAGGATAAGCTGAAACAATTTGAGCGACGCCGGAAGAAATCGAAACTGAAACCGTCAAAATATAATCCGTCAACAATGCCGCGCCAGCGATCAAAGCCGGTATCTCCCCAAGATTATCACGTGAGACAATGTACGCGCCACCACCACCAGGGTACGCGTGAATGGTTTGCTCGTAAGACAGAGTTAAGATGATCAGCAGACCAACAATAGCCATCGCCAATGGGAAAGCATAACCCAGCGCTTGTGTGCCTGCCACCGCGAGGATCGTCAACATTTCCTGAGGCCCATAAGCGACTGAGGACATTGCGTCCGACGAAAAAACAGCCAGACCAATGGCTTTTCCAATCGTCTGGTGCGGCGCGTCTGCGGTTGCGAGAGGACGACCGATCAGATAATGGCTTATATCTCGTGGCGGCACATAATTTGTCGCTCGATGGATGAATGGTGCGTTTTTATGATCTTCAGGATTTATCATGACAAATAACTCGGATCTTTTTGCGTAAGAGGAAGATTATACCCGAACGTAGTTGTCTAATTGATTTTTCACGCACGACTGGGTTGCTTCGTTTGTGTTAGTGGAATCTGTAGATAGAAGGTACTGCCTTTGCCAATCAGACTATCCACCCACACTCGTCCACTATGATTGGCGGCAATCGAATGCACAATGGCAAGTCCCAGTCCGGATCCAGTTTGAGCGCGCGCTTCGCGTTGTTTGCCGCGATAGAATTTTTCGAATAAATGCGGCAAGTCATCTGTTGCAATGCCGATGCCAGAATCTGCTATGGAAAAAATTAAATATCCTGGCTGTGATGCTGCGCCGACGGTTACATGCCCGTCCTGCGGAGTGTATTTGATGGCATTTTCCATAAGGTTATAGAGGGCCTGTTGTAAAAGAGTCTGATCCGCCTCCACTGTTTGAGGCAGGTCTTTTGGAAGTTCCACGCTCAACGTGATATTCTTTTGTGATGCCTGCAATTGTAGAGAAGCGGTTACTTGATCAATAATATTCAGCACCATCACGCGCTCAACTTGAAGACCAATGCCTATCTCGATTCGTCCCAGATCTAGCAAGTTATTCACAAGGCGGGTCATGTTCTCTACGCCAGATACGATCTTTCTGGCATACTCCTGCTGCTGATCGTTCAGCTCACCTGCCATGGCAAGCATGGAGGCATATCCGCGCATGAGAGTCAGTGGAGAGCGCAAGTCATGGCTGACCGTTGCCACGAACTCTGATTTTATTGAGTCTAACTCTTTAAAATGAGTCACGTCTCGCATGATGCAAACTCGCCCGATCTGACGCCCATCCACCATCACAGAAGATGCGGTTGCAAGATATGTGCGTTTATCTGATAGCACGATCTCAGCGGATTGATCCTCTGTTGTCGTACCCTGCAGAAGGTCCAGCAGAGGTTTGAGCTTTAAAACTTTTTCAGTTTCCTGTCCACTGCTTTTTTCTGCATTTTGACCGAGGGCAACCGCCGCGGCGCGATTGGTGAGCAGAAGCCGATTATGATGATCCGTCACCAACACCGGATCAGGCGTGGAGTTGAGGACTGCTTCCAATTGCCTGCGGGATGCTTCCACGTTCAGATACAAGTGCGCGTTCGCAACGGACAGCGCGGCTTGCCCGGCCAGCGTGGTCACAAAGCGTATGTCAGAATCAGAGAACATGCGCGGTTGTTCATATCCCGTCCAGACCACGCCGTAATAGCGATTCTCATGCCGCAATGCCACTGCCAGTAATGCGAGCGGCTGCTGATATTTTGGATCCAGGGTTAATTCTCGCGAGCGGCTTAGATTTGGGATGACGATCTTTTCCTGTTTTTGGGCCAGCGCGAGGATCTGGTTATCAAGATGAGCATAAATATCTTTAACTGCACCCAGCGCAAAACGCGATGGTAATTCAATAAATGTATCTGGCAGGATGCTGGGAGAGAGCACCACGCTGACAGATTTCGCGCCTGTCGAGAGGATCGCATCCAACACCGGTTTGACAGAATCCTGCATCTCGAGGCTGGATGCCACGTCTTGACTCACGCGCAGGAGACGGTTGATCTCTTCGAGTCGCGCCTGTAAACTGGAGCGCATCTGCTCGAATGCGCGCCGCAATTGACCGAGTTCATCGACGCCTTCCATTTGAAGTGGATGATCAAGATTGCCATCCGCGATTCGGTTGGCTTCGGTCGCCAGGCTTTGCAGGGAATTGGTTACAACGCGCAAGACCACACGCAAAAAGATCAGCGCCAGCAGCGCTAGAAAAATGATCATCAACGAAAGCGGCATGGCAATGTCAAGCGCAATTTGCTGTGCCTGTTGCGAAGGGACTGTCAACACGATCGCCCAAGGACGCCCGATCACAGGCTGGTAGTAAACTAACTGACGTGTACCATCTGTCGCAGTATCATCATAAAAGAAAGTTTGATTGCCATGCTGGCCGGTGTATTGAGTCAGCAACTGAGTCTTGTCTGAATGATAAATGATCTGGTTATTCTCATTTACTAAAACACCCGTTCCATTCAGATTGCGCATGTTGTCGAGACTCTTGATGAGCGGCTGCGTCAGTGGATTGGTTGCCAATGTAGTGCGGCCGATCAACACACGTTGGATAGAGTTTGATGGATCCTTAATGACAATCATAAATGAAACGCGCGGCGTATCCTCTATGGAGTTGGGCGCGATCGAATAGATCTGCGTGAGTACACCGTTGACCGCCAATAACATTCCCGACTCTTCATCAGGATATAAAATGAAGCTTGCTTCATTTATTAAGTCTGGATAACCTGCTATAAAAGTTTTGTCTCTGGCGTTTAGCACAATGAATTGGTCAAAATATGGAACGGTTTGCATGCGCAATTTTAAGAACGATCTCAACTCTTCGCCACTGTCGTTTAATAGATTCGGTTCGGACGCAAGTTGCACCGCCAGATTCTGTCCTGTTTCGAGGAAGAATGGCACACTCTGCGCGGCAGATTCGCTAACACTGGAAAGACGGTCTGCCAGCATTTCACGCGCCGCACGGCCTGCCACCACCCAATCACCGACCAGTAATGTTAAAAACAAAAGGGAAATAAATGTGCCCACCGCGAAAAGAAAACGTGATTCCAGACTCTTTTCAACCGGTGATGGCTGCAAAGGTTGCAGTCTGCCCCAGGCTTTTGGGAATGCCGTCGAAATGATCTGCGAAACAATTCCGGCTACCAGCACTTCTCCGCCAAAAGTAAGGGATGTTACGCTTGCATTGCTTAGCGCAAAATCAAGTCTTGCGGTGGCCGGCGCGGAAATATCCACGCCCCATTGGGTGAATAATGAGCTGATGATATAAAATATTAAATGAAATGGGATCAACAATAAGGCGCCAACAAGCGGCTGGCGCAAATAGCCATAGAGCGCAGTGCGGTAGCTCTGGCGCATGTTCACCGAAAACCACGCGCCCATCAGCGCAATCTCAAGGATGGAAAAAAATGAATATGTATTCCATACGCCGCGCAAAAGTCCGGAGAGTGCGCCGAGTATGGCTGCGCTGACGGGACCCAGCAATCCTCCGGCTAACATCCATGGGATGGCAGAAAAAATCATCAGCGCTGAACCAGGCGCCTCAGCTGGTACCCCGGGCAAAGGTCGGGCGGATGCGGAATTTAGTCTGAGTCCAATAAAGAGACTGGTGACCGGTATCAGGATCAGCAAGCCGATGAAAAATCCCCACTCACGATTTTTCCACGTTGGTTGATATTTACGCCAGCCACCCAATGCATAAACCAGCATCCCCAGAAAAAATACCCAGACCAACCACCCTGTGATCGTGGGTGGGGCTGGGAATGCGATGCCAGAAAAAAGTGTGAAGATAAAACTCATCTCTGTTAATTATAGCCGTAAAAAACATCTGTATTGGGTGGTGAGAATTGGTTGTTGTGACTTTGATTTTCCCCAATCAATATGGTGAGTAAACAAGTGGATTGGGAGCAGACTCTGCTCCCAATCCACTTGTTTTTTTAATTACCGCGGACTACGGGAGGTTTGAACACTAGGAAGATCGTGTTGATGAAGATACCTGCTATGGCTGCGAAGACTATAGCGGGGATACCATTGGGGAAGAGGAACGGTACCTGGAACGGGAATACACCATTGGGCAGGGCCAGGTTGCCGCCGATACCACAAATCAGAATGATAGCGCCAATTGCCAATTGTTTCGGGTCGAACAGGTTGACCTTCTCTGATTGAATGAGCGCGACGCCTTGCATCCCTATAATACCGAACAGGTAAATGCTCAACCCGCCGACGACAGCCGCAGGCATAGTGTTGACCAACTCTACGAGTTTGGCAAAAAAACCAAGAACGATCGCCATGCCACCGGCAACCATCAAAACTGACGTGGAATAGTTACGTGTGATGGCCATCAACGAATTGTTCTCGCCATAGTTCGTGCCAGCCGAGCCGCCCAGCAAACCGACGATGATGTCGTCGGCGCCATCTGCAACCAGATTGAGACCGACAAGTTCCTTAATGTTATAGGGTTTGCGTCCCATTTCAGTGGCGAGTTCGTCAATATACAGGCTCATTTGATATAAGTGAGCCGTGGATTCAGGTACTGTTGCAATGAAGATCAGCGCGATACTCAAAGCCATGCCCCAGGCGTTGGGGTCGTTGAACGCAGGGAAAGTCCAATGCGGCACTGCGAACCAGGGGGAAGCAACAACTTTTTCAAAATGAACCAGGCCAAATGGAATGGCTACCAGATAGCCAAAAATTGCTCCAAGCAATATCGGTAACATGCCGATCAAACCTTTACCTTGTAGATAAACAGAGAAAAGGATGGTGGCGATCAATGTGATGAAAGCTACTGCCCACGTTGCGGTCGCCATTTCAGGAGCCGCCCAGTTGCCAGCATTGCCCAAAGCCGCATTGGCCAGCGCGATACCGATTACCATAGCCATCGAGCCTGTCACGATAGGAGGCAAAACACGATCGAGCGCGGCTTTTCCAATCCGCATGATGAGAAAGCCAACTCCAATCTCAAACACTGCAGTGAGAATAATCCCGACTTGCACGATACGCACTCCCTCCGGGCAGTAAACCTGTGTTGGGTCACTGAAGCAGGC
>CAIWRB010000277.1 GCA_903914955.1 uncultured Chloroflexota bacterium
GGCATACGAGATGCGCGAGAGTGACTGGAGTTCAGACGTGTGCTCTTCCGATCTTATTCGCGCCTGGCAATTGAACGAGCGCCATTATGGTGATCTGCAGGGCTTGAATAAATCAGAGACCGCCGAGAAATTTGGCGAAGCACAGGTGAAAATTTGGAGGCGGTCCTATGACGTCCCGCCTCCATCCTTGGAACTAACGGATGAACGCCATCCGAAATTTGATCGCCGCTACGCTTCATTGACTCCCGAACAATTGCCAGCCACCGAGTCGCTTAAGATCACGCTGGATCGGGTTCTGCCTTACTGGCATTCCACACTAGCGCCAGATATCAAGTTGGGTAGGCGAGTCTTGGTTGTAGCGCATGGTAATTCCATACGCGCACTGGTCAAATATCTTGATAATATTTCTGAAGCAGATATCACCGAGCTTAATATCCCGACAGGCTTGCCGCTTGTTTATGAACTCGATAATGATCTAAAACCTATCAGGAATTATTACCTTGGCAATGCAGAAGAAGCTGCGAAGAAAGCCGCTGCGGTGGCAAATCAAGGAAAGGCGAAGTGATACATTTAGAACCCCGAACGTTTTAAGAAATGTTCGGGGTTCTTATAGTGAAGGACACAAAGTTCACGAAGGCAAACCTTTGCGCTCTCTGTGTCCCTTTATTTAACGGAGTAGAATCGTTTTATGCATCCTGATTTTCTTGCCGAGCTAAAAAAATATTTCACAGGTGACCTGAGGCTTGATTCTGCTTCTCGCATCTTGTATTCCACGGACGCGTCCATGTACCAGATCGCGCCGCTGGGTGTTGCCATTCCAAAAACGCAGGATGATCTTCAATCCGCTGTGGAGCTTGCAGCGAAATATAAAGTTCCGATCCTGCCGAGAGGCGCGGGTTCGTCGCTTGGTGGACAGGCGATCGGCGAAGCGCTAATTTTGGATTGCTCACGCTATCTGGATTCCATTGTCGAAATCGACTCTGAATCCCATGTCGCGATCGTTGAACCGGGCGTTGTTCTCGCAGACCTGAATCGGGCTGCGGCGAAATTGGGACTAATGTTTGGCCCCGACCCAGCTTCTGCAGAACGAGCCACGATGGGCGGCGTGATTGGAAATAACGCAACAGGTGCGCACTCTATTTTATATGGTATGACGGCTGATCATTTAATCTCAGCAGATGTTATCCTTGGCGATGGCTCGCCTGAAACCTGGAATGAATATGGCGAATCGAAATTATCCAGAGTTGCCGAAAATGTTCGTTTGCAATATGCAGAAACGATCAAAGAGAAATTTCCCAGATCATGGCGAAACTCGGCGGGATACAGGCTAAATTATTTATTGCCATGGACTCCATCCAAGCCATCACAATGGGACGCGAATGATTACGGTCTATCGTCTGCGGTCTATCGTCAAAGTTCAAAAGTTAATTTGGCAAGTCTGCTCGCAGGTAGTGAAGGGACGCTCGCGGTCATGCGCCGTGCAAAAGTTAATCTTGTCTCAAAGCCGAAGCATACAATTTTGGGCGTTATTTCATACATGAGTATCACAGAGGCCTGTGATGACGTTCCGCGGTTGTTGGAGTTTAAACCCAGCGCCATTGAGCTGATCCCGCAGATGATCATTCACCTGGCGCGAGGAGTCCCGGCTTATGCGCGCCAGATGGGATGGATAACGGGTGATCCTGCTGCAGTGTTGGTCATTGAATTTAGCGGCGAACAACCGTCGGCGTTGAAGGATGCGGTTCGCAAGCTTGGAAATGTCATTACGGTCGCCGAGTCTCCTGAAGAACAATCACGTGTGTGGAACA
>CAIWRB010000278.1 GCA_903914955.1 uncultured Chloroflexota bacterium
TATCCGGTTGTAAAAAGCGGTTAATATAAGACGAACTCGAGTCCCTTGAAGGATCAAAAAAATGTTAAGATCCATTTGGGGTTCATTATGTATTAAGTAATCAACATTCCTAAAGTAGGGTTATACTTTTCCTTCGAAATCTATTAACCTAGTGGTACGTTTGATAAGTAATTTAACATAGTCGTAACACCTTAATAAACCGTATACTTCTCGCGCATTTTTTAAAGGAGTGCGCATGAGAAGACGTAAACCTAAGATCGTCAAAATATCGCGTGCAGATCAACAAGAAATCAAGCGAATGCTTCGTGATGGACGAACGCAACAACGAGTGGTTCGCCGAGCGCAGGTTTTACTGGCAATGAAGAACCGTAAAACAGTAGTGGAAGAATTATGCCAGAAAGTTCAAATGACACGCGTTGGTATTTGGTTTCTCTGTCGTCGTTATGAAACCGCCGGGTTGAGTGCTATTTATGATGCGCCACGTTCCGGTCGTCCACGTGAAATCTCGGCACTCGAAAGAGTATCCATCGAGCAATTGGCTTGCAGTGAGCCATCGGGTGTTGGATTAGAAATGACGCACTGGTCTACTCGCAGTTTAGCCAAGATTGCGATGAAACAAGGCTTGGTACCTCATATCGCGCATTCCACGGTGTCGCTCATCTTGCGTAACGCAGATTTGCAACCTCATCGGAATCGCTACTGGATTACACCTACGCTCAATCCAGCCTTTGTAGAGCGGGCAAGCCGGATTTTGTGGATATATGAAAGGATCGAAACGCTCAAGGCGCAAGATGAAATTGCTTTGGCGTTAGACGAGAAACCAAATATCCAGGTCTTGCAGCGCACCCATCCGGGACAACCGATGCGTACTGGGCAAATTGCGCGTCAAGAATTTGAGTATGAAAGACATGGCATCGTCAACTTCTTAGCCTTGCTCAACTTGTACAACGGAAAAATGCGCAGTTGCTGTTTAGATAAAAATGACAGCGTACATCTGTGTAAAGCATTGCCGTCTTTACTGCAACCATTCTATTCTTGCAAACGGGTTCATCTGATTTGGGATGGTGGTCCCAGTCATACTGCCACTGCAACTGCTTCGTTCTTGCGTTCCCGTTATGGGGATTGGTTGCGGATCATCCCGACACCTGCGCATTCTTCGTGGCTCAATCAGGCAGAAATCTTGTTGAAATGTTTTGGCGTTCGTTACTTACAACGCGGTGATTGGTCGAGCCGTCAACAATTGATTGACCATTTGCTTGCCAGCACGCCAGAATATAATCGCTTATGGGCTCAACCTATCAATTGGTCTTGGACGCGCCGCGATCTTCGCAATTGGGCTGAGAAAAAATCAAAATGACTATGTTAAATTACTTATCAAACACGCCACTAGAATTGAGTTTGGTGTAAAATCTTGTCAAGTTTTAGCATCTTTTTTTTAGCCAGCAAGTCTGGCGCAACAATAATCCGCTGGAACTTCACCGTTGATGATGCTCGCAAAGTTTTCAAAGAATACTACCCTGCATCTATAACTTGTTGAGATACTATTGCTAATATTTTTCAAAAAGTATTGTGACTTGCGATAATATCTGGCCCACAAGAGTTACCTAACAAAAAGACCTCGAAAGTCTCACAACCTCCGAGGTCTGCCCAATTCCTAATTGCATCTTTCCTTACCCCAACTCCACCCTTAACGTCTTCCCCAACGCAGAAGCGGCACGTTCCAGCGTAAACAAAGTAATCGAAGCGTTTTCGGGATCAAGCAATCGTTCCAGCGCAGCGCGACTGGTCTTCATGCGGCTTGCCATTTCGGTCTTGGTCAAATTCTTCTTCTTCATTTCCTCCACAATCTGGTAAGCCACCACGCGCTTAATGGCAGCGGCATGTACTTGCTCGTAAATCTTTTCTTCCTTGAGAAAATCGTCAAAGTTGCTTCCTATATGTTTTTTGTTCATGGCTCAATCCTTTTCAATGTTATTCAAACGACGGCGGGCGGTATCCAACTCATTTGGCGGCGTTTTCTGTGATTTCTTTACAAATCCGTGCAGGAGTATCATCGTTCTGTCCATTACCGTGAAAAACACCCTTGCAATTCCTGCGTTGATGCTGGAACGCACTTCCCAAAGTCCGCGTTCGATTTTGCGTATCAAAGGCATTCCTAGCGGCCAACCATATTGAGCAGTTTTTATGTCTTCACCGATGGCTTGACGGTCTTCCTTGGGCAAATCTTTCAACCACTCGCGCACAGGTTCTTTATCCAATTCGGTTTTGTAAAAGGCTACGTTCAAAATAGGCTTCTTGCCTTCGTCTTTAACCATAACGTCATTGTATCACAATTGGTACACTCATGGAATAAAAAAATCCGAAGATTCTTCACCTCCGAGGTCTTTCCAATTACCAATCTCCAATCACTTCCCCTGTGCTGGCTACTTGACTCATCCGCCAGTTTTGTTGGAATTTCAAACAGGAATTTCGTCAGACGACCGATCTTTTCTGCCCAACCGAGCTCGGTTAATTTTATTAATACTTACCCGGATCATTTGGATGATCGTTTTTAGGAAAACTCCAATCTGTTGAGTAGTTCACTTGATACGAATATACTGAAAAGAATTGTGATATTCGACTGTGGGTTAGCTCTGAAAGGGTGCTGATGATTAAGATCCTCTTTCACCTCCCAAATACGGGCGGAAGAACAAGTAGCCAGCACAGGGTAAAATACCATGATAATTCTCTTTTTCCCGGCGAATGAGCGAAGTATCCAGCAAAGGTATGTCCCATTTTGCCCATTGAGGCAGAGTCCACGCCAGTACCGTGATTGTGTTAGTTTAAAATTTATATTTAATCCATACTTTGATAGGAGGAACCCATGTTGGAAAAAAATAAACCCGCACGAAGGATCTTGAATTGCATCCCATCCCGCAATGTCGAGCAGGATTGGGGATTCGAACACGCGTTTGCTTCTTTGTTTTTCAAAACGCCAAAGAAGATCCCCGATACTGTAGATTTACGCGAGACCTGGTGGGATGTTGGAGATCAAGGCTCCACAGGGTCATGTGTGGGCTGGGCCGCAGCTGACTCGGTTCTGCGCTGGCATTTCGTCAAAGCAAAACGGATCAGCGAAAATGATCAGCTCTCCATCCGCTATATATGGATGGCTGCCAAAGAGACTGACAAGATAGTTTCCTTTCCCACGACCTTCATTGAACATGAAGGCACGAGTCTGAAGACGGCTCTGGATATCTCTCGAAAATATGGCATCGTGAAAGATTCTTTCCTGCCATTCAAATCCGGCCAGTTATACACAGGCGATTCAAAGTATTTCTACGCCGAAGCTGCCAAACTAAAGATCTCCAGTTATTTTAACTTGGGCTCGAATCCAACGAACTGGAAAAATTGGCTGTTTTCCAAGGGTCCGATCCTGGCGAGGCTGAACGTGGATGATACCTGGGATAAGGCCTTCAGTACGAAAGGGAATCTGGATGTCTATCATTCAAACGTGACACGCGGAGGACATGCAGTTGCATTGGTTGGTTATACTCGCGATAGGTTTATAGTCCGCAACAGTTGGGGCGCAACCAGTTGGGGAGACAAAGGGTTTGGATATGCGAGTCTCGCATACGCCCAGAATGCATTTGTCGAAACGTATGGTGTCTCGCTCTGATCGATGTTGTTTGCCAATTGAGGCAGAGTCCACGCACATTGTAAATACAGAGGAAGGCTTTTGGCCTTCCTCTCTTTGAATCCTCACTCCTGTGCTGGATACTTAGCTCATCCGTTAGTTTTATTTGGATGTTTGGCAGAAATTTCATCAGACGATTCTCCTTATCCCAGCTGGCTAGTTGCATCATCCGCCAGCTTCTTGAGGATATCGGTCGGTAGCTTCAGCGGACTATCGTTCATTTCCTTCCAAGTTTTGCTCGACTTATTTTACAATAAGCTTGCAAGGATCATCTGAAGGATAGACAGATAAGCAAGAAACTTGACAATAGTAACGTCGTGCGTTATTATTTAGCCAATGATAAAAACCTTTGCTGATAAAGAGACGGGAAAACTCTTTCTACGCCAAAGATCCCGTTTCCTGCCTGTAGATATTCAGCGCAAGGCGCGAATTAAATTGGAGATTCTCGACGCGACGGAAAAGCTGGATGATTTGAAAGTCCCTCCTGGAAATCGTTTAGAGGGATTGAGTGGTAAACGCGAAGGCCAACACAGTATCCGTATTAACCAGCAATGGCGGATTTGTTTTCAATGGAAGAAGGGCGATTGTTACGATGTGGAAATCGTAGATTATCACTAAGGAGATTAAAATGGCAAACAAACTACCACCTATTCACCCAGGTGAAATCCTGCTCGAAGAATTTCTGGAACCGATGGGAATCAGCCAGTACAGGCTTGCCAAGGATATTAGCGTACCGCCGCGACGCATCAATGAGATCGTATTGGGCAAACGTGCGATCACTCCTGATACGGCCTTACGTCTATCTCTATTCTTTGGCCTCTCTGAACGTTTCTGGATCAACCTGCAATCTCGCTATGATATTGAAGTAGAAAAGGATAAACTGGAAACCAGACTAAAGAAAGAAGTCCATGTTTACGTTGTTGTATAAAAGGGTTTACCAGTTGAGTACTAGCTGTGCTGACTACTTGGTTCATCCGTCTGATTTTTTGGATTTTTAGGCAGAAATTTCGTCAGGCGATCGCTCTTTTCCGTCCAGGGTGGGCTCAGTTTATTTTTTGAATACACACTCGGATCGTTTGGACAATCGTTTTTAAGAAAACACACCGATCACAAGCAGCAAAACACAATTCGATTTCATCTCTTAATCATCGATAAATAATATTCACCCTTGTTCGTTTACTTCTTGACTAGCAGTCTGTCGGAGAGAGTAGAGTTTCTGCGAAACAAAAAGCAAAAACAGTCATAAAAGGCAGTTCCGCATAACTTGCTATGAGATCAGGTGGGTTGGAGATTTGCCCACCGTTGTTCCAATTTGGAAAGTTGAAGTCTGGACTGTTTAGCAGAACGGGTATGCAATCTGAAACGATCACGATGTTGATGAACACGTTGCCGCTCGTCCACGAAA
>CAIWRB010000279.1 GCA_903914955.1 uncultured Chloroflexota bacterium
CAGGGCGTTGCTGGATCGATTTGAATTTGTGTATACGCCGAAGCACGGCAGTTGGCTGAACATGGCAGAAATTGAGATAACGCTCTGCGAAAACAAACCGAAATCCATCACCGGTGCCACCGTGACGAATTGCGACCTGCTCGGTGATCGATGCAATGGATAAGGAAATGATTTATAGAGGTGTAGTGTCATGTCAAGACTAAACTGACGGATAAAGTCTCTTCAATTTAATTCGAGCGTCTTCTGTTGTAAAGCGCCAGTTTATAACGGCTTCCTTGTTATTGCGTTCTTTCTCCCAAGCCCCAACCTGACGGCGCACCTCAGTCATTGTATCAATTCGACGGTTCAGGCATTGATTTGAGAGTACCCTAAGCTCAATCTCAGCCATGTTCAGCCAACTGCCGTGCTTCGGTGTATGAATAAATTCAAATCGGTCCAGCAACGCCCTTGCTTTCTTTGGCTTGAAGGTTTCATAAAGCGATCCGGGTTTATGAGTGTTCAAGTTGTCCATCACCAGCGTGATTCTTTCGGCATGACGGTACTTTCCTGCAATCTCTTCAAGAAACTTTGCCCAATCCTGCTTTTTCCGGTTGGAGGTCACCCTTACGATGCGCTTGCCCATCAACGGTTCTGTGGCTATGAAAATGTTGCATACTCCTTTACGGCTATACTCGTAATCGTAACGTGCTAACTGCCCTGGTTGTGCCGGAATTGGAAGCTTCGTTTCGCCAATCAACTGTTTCGGTGACTCGTCCATGCACACCAGTGGATACAACGGATCATACGGAAGTTTGTATATGTCCAGTACCGTTTCCATTTGGGCGACAAAATCACCGTTCTGTGATGGCGGGATTACCCAGCCTTCTGTTTTCCACGGTTTAATGACGTTTTTTTTTAAGCTTGCCGAACGGTTTCATAGGATATCTGATCAACATACTCTAACTCAACTGCCTTATCTGCCAAAAGCCTCAGAGACCAGCGTTTGTAACCAACAGGAGGCTCTGAGCAGCTCATGGCAATCAGATGGGCTTCAAGATCTCCATCAACCTTGGTTTGAAATATTCTTGTTGAAGGCTTTCGTTGCAGAACAGCATCCAAGCCTTCTTCGACAAATCGTTTTTTAACTCTGTCAATGGTTTTCATGCTCACGTTCAATACGCAGGCAATCGTCTCATTGATCGAGCGTTGCTGTTGAAATTTACCTTCGTCACACGCGAGGAGGATAAGGGCATTCAGTACTGTTTGAGCAGCATGTTTCCCCTTGCTGCTGAGCGCCTCCAGTTCTTCGCGCTCTTCTTGGGTCAGGGTTACTTTGTATTTCTTCATGATCAATCCGGGTTTTGGTTGAGTATGAAGAAAATATAAACATTTTATACGACATTATTTTCTTGACATGACACTAATCTGCTGGCAGGTGCATTTTACGCGCCAGTCCGATGTAACCTAACTTTTGGTTTACCCCTATATGTTAATCCTAAACTGTGCGATTCATAAAACAGCGACTCGTCCAATGGTATGATAGTCAAGTATGAAAAGTTATAAAACAAAATTATAGCGTCCAAAGCTTAATACACTTGATTTTATTCTAAAAAAAGAATATTTCCGAACAAACCTTTTGCAGATTTTCTTAGGATCTGGACGCTGATTTGAAAACTATCGTGACAAGAGGAGAAAATGGTATTGTTAAGCCATTTTTGGTCGTACGCTTCCAATGCCAGACGGCATAAGTGCTTTGATTATTTCCGTAACGGGTTGTCTAACACAGCAAAACGTTAACGTTCAAACAGC
>CAIWRB010000280.1 GCA_903914955.1 uncultured Chloroflexota bacterium
AAACCGCGATTAAGCATGGAGCGAATTTCTTCCTTGCTTTCAGGACGAGCGTTTTTGAGACGTTGCTTGACATTGCCATGACAATATTCTTCCGGGTTAAGTTGTGGAGCATAAGCTGGTAACTCTTCAATCAGGATTTCGCTGATCATCGAACTAATTTTTACCGCCTGGGGCTTCGGCCTCGTTTTGAAAAATAAGGAAAACCTGATATGAAAACAATATTTGAATTAATACTACCCGCCAAAATAGACAATGTCATCCGCGGGACAAAAATCCCGTTCTACATTTTTGCCCTGTATGCAATCGTTAGCACAGTGCGCAGTTGTATTCATCTTCTTTCCCCCGATGGCGGCGCAGGGACAATTGCTGGAATGGATCTGTCCGTGGCGGGCGCGGACGGGATTATCTTCGCCTTTGCGCTGTGGGGCAGTTCGCAATTACTGTTTGCGCTGATCCAACTTCTCGTGGTCATTCGCTACCGGTCACTAATCCCGTTTATGTGGCTGATGCTTGCGCTGGAAGTTCTTCTGCGCGAACTAGTTGGTAAAATGAAGCCAGTCACCTTTGCCCACACCCCGCCCGGCGCGATTGGCAACCAGCTTATCCTGCCGCTGGCCGCACTGATGTTGGTCTGGTCGCTGTGGAGCGCTTACCGGCAAACCAATAAAGTGCAAAATTGAAAAAACGGAGAAAAAAAATGAAAGAAAAGATGAAGGATATTTACTGGCTGCCCTCGCTCGTCTTGTTTCTCATCGGCGGTTATGATGTGCTGCGCGGATTTATGCATACCTTCCTGCTGACCTGGTCAGCCGCCAATTTTGCGAAATTCGACATGGCAACCACGCCACAAGATCAGGTATTCATGCTCGGCGTGTTTGGCATCTCCAATTTCCTGACGGGATTCATCTATCTCCTCATCAGCCGCAAAGCCCGCGAATTATCTCCCTATGTACTGATCATCATTCCGCTTACCTACATTTTGGGCTTGGTCGGGATCTGGTCAGGCAACGTTCACGGACAGGCCGCCTTCGATGGAAAATATTTCATGCTGGTCAATTTTGCCATCTGTATCGTCACGTTCATTATTTTCCAGTTTCAGAAAAAGACCCAAGTCCGGACACAAGCGAAAAACTAGATGTCTATAAATTATATTTTCATCCCCACTGTTTTTACTTTGCTATATCTCGCTTTCCTGTTTTGGTATGGTGGCAAAGGCAAGCCATTAACCGCCGTTGAAGTAGATGCGCTGCTGGCTGAAATAAAGAAGCGGGCAGGCAAACAAGACTCGGAAGAAGAGTCTCCCATCCTGCAGCAATTTCGTGATCTGACCGAAAACGATGATGGGCGGGAATACTATATGGTAAACCTGCTTAAGTTTCGCAAGAAAGCGCTTTACCCGGAAGGCAGTCCCTTTGGCGATGATCCAATGATTGCCAATGACCGCTATAACCGCGGCATCATTCCGCTTCTTTTTAAACATGGCGGTCACCCCGTTTTTCTCGGTCAGGTGCAGGGACGATTCCTCCACCCTGAGCATGCCGACGATTGGGATCAGGTCGGCATGGTACGCTATCGCAGCCGCAGGGATATGCTGAAGATGGCAGTCGAGATCGCGGGACTTGGATTTGATATTCACAAATGGGCTTCGTTGGAAAAGACTCAGGTCTTTCCAGTCAAACCAGTTGTTAGCCTTTTCTTTGTCCGCGGGGCGATTGCCGTATTTCTGTTCATGGTGATGGTTGTGCTGGCTACTTGACTCATCTGTCAGTTTTTTTGTTTTATTTTGCAGGAATTCCGACCAGTGGATCATCCTTTTCTCTCAAGGTGGGCTCATTTTCGTTTGTAAAAAACATCCAGGAAAAACAGCGTGATAACCCTCTTTTACCGCTCAATTCCGGGCGGATGAACCAAGTAGCAGCACAGGGATAGAAACACCAGGCGAAAACGATCAGGGTTGGTTAGCTGGGGTCTTTTGATCTGTCGATTCAGCACGATCAATTGCTGGCGAAGCAATGCATTTTCTACAACGAGATCAGCACGGCTGCGTGTCAGATCTGAAAGGGCGCCGATGATTAGGACTGATATAGCCGGTTTTGTCCAGTGTTTGACGCGCTCTTGCAACCAGTCAAGGAATTTTCCCATTTTGCTGCTCCCGGGAAAGTATGAGGGAAAATACCATGATAATCCTCTTTTTCCCGGCGGATGAACGAAGTAGCCAGCACAGGCACCCGTTTTTTTCTCAAATGTCCAGATAGCGCACGCCAACAGTAAAGCTTCAGGGCATAAGTATCTAGTAGAGCACGGTATTATACTTTGAAGTATAATACCGAAAAGTATAATAAATTGAGGTTACTTATGACATTCGAATTCTATGGGCGAAATAGCGAAATGGAAGTACTGGACAGACTCTGGAAATCACCCAGGGAGGAGTTTCTGGTTTTGTATGGACGCAGAAGAGTTGGTAAAACAGCATTGCTAGCCGAATGGATCCGACGTACTGGCAATCGCGCGCTCTATTGGGTCGCCTCCCCCACCTCGGCTGCCGCACAATTGCGCTCCTTTTCTCAATCGATTTATAACTTTGGGAACCCGGGTTTACCAGCCCCAGACGGTTTTACTTATATCAGTTGGGAACAAGCGTTCCAGCAAGTTGCTCGTCTGGCAAAAGATGAACGTATGGCATTGTTCATTGATGAGTTCACCTATCTGCTAGAAGTGGATCCTGGAATTGCCGGATTGCTTCAAAATCTATGGGATCACGTTTTAAAGAATACCAGTCTTTTTCTGTGTCTCTCAGGTTCTCACTTGGGAATGATGAAACGGGAGTTCTTTTCTTATCAAGCACCACTGTATGGTAGAGCATTTGCGCAGATTCATCTTCAACCTTTCTACTTCGGGGCGACGAGTGGATTCTTTCCAAAGTATTCAGCAGTTGACCGGGTTGCTCTCTATTCCATTTTTGGAGGCGTCCCGGCCTATTGGGAACGGTTAGATTCATCAAAGTCGATTTCCTGGAATATAAAGCAACACCTGCTGACCTCCAACAATTTACTTCAGTCCGAGCCGAGGCTGCTTTTACAGGATTTCATTTCTGACCCACACAACTACCTCTCAATCCTGAGTGCAATTGCAAATGGGGCGCATGTCCCCAAGGATATTGCTGCCATTACAGGCCTGCCAAGTGGCCATGTATCGAAGTATCTCGGAGTGTTGACTGAGACTGGATTTGTTGAGAGACGAGTGCCGGTCACAGATACTAGACCTTCCCGTACGGGGCGTTATCACATTACCGATCCCTACCTGCGTTTCTACTTCCGTTTCCTGTCTGACCGGCAGGATCAATTGGCTTTGGGAGCACAGGATATTGCGCTAGCGGAGATCAACCGTCACATGGTTGATTTTATTGGCAGATATACTTGGGAGGAACTGTGCCGGGAATGGGTTCTGCGTGCCGGTGCGCTAGGCGAGCTTCCTGTAATGTCAGACCACGTTGGCAGTGTCTGGAATTCTAAGGCACAGGTAGATGTGGTTGGAATCAATTCAATGGAGAAGAACCTTATTCTCGGTGAATGCAAGTGGACGCTGGCCAGTAACGAACGAAAGGTAATGGCAGAACTCGTCGAAGAGAAGGCTGCGAAGATAATTCCGGTGCACGGTAAATGGAAAGTTTATTTTCTGGGTTTTTCACGTAGCGGCTGGACATCGGGCGCAGTTGCTTATCAGGAAGAGATTAATCGCCAGCCAATCCAGGGAGAAAACTGGGTATCCACTGGGATGCGGCTAATCACATTGGATAAACTCGATCATGATATGGCGCAGTGGACGAAGTGAATTGCCAGAAAGCGACAAGGTGGGCTGGTTAGCGATAATGTGAGAGTGTAGAGATATTTGAAAATATAACGGGAGTTGTGCTGGCTACTTCATTCATCCGCCAGTTTTTTTTGGGATTTTTGGCGGAAATTTCGATCAGGGGATCGTCCTTTTCCTCCAGGTGGGCTCGGTTTATTTTATGAATTCTCAC
>CAIWRB010000281.1 GCA_903914955.1 uncultured Chloroflexota bacterium
GGACCAGCCATTGGTCATCTTCGATCTGTATTTTTTGCAACGCTTCGACCGCCCATTCTTCGTGGATGCGCCCAAGCCCGTAAACGACTGCGCGGCGCAGGAGAATGTCGCTTAGTGTTATGCCATCCTTCAGCATGGCGTGACCTTCGGCTGGATCGTTTGCGAGCGCTTCGCCAGCGGCGCGGCGAATATCCTCATCACCATGGAGCAGGGTATCCGCCACAGCTTCGAGCGCATCATTTGTGCCAATTGCAACCAAGGCCATACATGCTGCGCGACGTACTGACAAGCTGGGAGCCGCCATAACATGTTGTACTACCTCGACAGCTTTTGCATCGTGTATTGCGCCGGTTCCCAACACAGCCAAGTGGATAAGTTCGAAGGACAGTGTTGTCTCAAATTGACGGAAAAGCGCGGCTGCGCTTGGATCATTACTGACAACGAATGCTGCCATCGCCTGTCCACGCAAACTGATCGGAATACCATCTGTTTGCAGAATGGTTGCCAATGTACTAAATAATTTTCCCCGCCAGGGTGCGTTCTTTGGTGCATCACGCAGCCAGCGTGCTGCGATAAAAAGCGGACGGTGCATCGGCATTCGGGAAAACTCGAGCAGGGAGTTCACCAGTTTGCTGGCATCACCGCGTGCTGCGAAATAGTGCATGGCAAGATACTTGCCTGCCCAATCTGACTGGCTCAGTAGGATTTCTTCACCTTTGAATTCGCTGAGCGCATGGCCTGCGAGATAGCCCGCAAAGACAGGGTGTGCAAAGCGCATCTTGTTATTTGGGTAGCTGATCAACAATCCACTGGCAGCCATTCTTCCAAGCAAGCCAGAGGTAGGTGTTTTTACTCGTTTTTCGTTCTTCTTTTTCTTTTTAGTTTCTATTTGAACTATAGATTGTTCTGTAGTTTCTTCTTCTAATTCCGACGTTTCCTCATTTACTTCAAATGATTTCAGCCATGCGCGCGCCTTGCGGGGATCGAAGACCGGCTGCGCGCTCAGTAACACTTGCATTGCGAGTGTTTCCAATGCGGCAATGGGAGTGTTTGATGGTGCGATCCGACGGATATGTGTCGCAATGGAGTCTAATACGTGCGGACCCATGCTATCCCCCGCGTACCCGCCCCAGGCTTTGAGGGTCATCTCGAGTGGAGATAAATTTTCGTTGTCAGCACTCAACCAAATGTTAAGCAGGATCGGATCTACTTGTTCAGGACCAGCCTGCGCCCAGGCTTCCTTCGCAATTGTTTTGGTCCAAATTTCGCCCCAGCGTTCTACAAATTGTTTGTTTTGCCCCTCGGACCAGGTTATCAACGCGAGCGGCGCAAATCCGAGACCGATCAAACCATCCATATATTCCGGCGCTCCGGTTGTGATGATGTGTATTTTTGGATAGTTTCTAATAATGATCTTTAAATATTCTGTCACGATTTGCTGGCTATCGGGTGTGAGTTCGTCATAACCATCCACAAGAAGCAGGGCGTCGCCGTTCTTGAAAGTATTTTCAAAAAAGGCTGGCAGACGACCTACATCGAACATGGAAGCAAACTCAGCGGTGGCATCGATCAGCGGGGTGAGTGCGTTTTTGGAATCTACAAATGGAAGTTTAAGATCGGCAACATGAACGAGGAATGGAACGGCGTTTTGCAGTCTTCCCATTTTTTCGCTACGATTCGCAGCCAGAGATGCGAGGTGCGCGAGTGAGACGGTCTTGCCAACGCCCGGTTGACCGATGATCACAATATTCGTGTTGCCTGATAATGCTTGAGCGAGAGTTAATGTTGATGCTTGATATACGGCGGCAATTTCGGGCCAGGCTGGCAGGTAGGGCAGAGTTAGAGAAATGACATCTTCAAAATACGGGGGTTCGCCGGGTACTACGATATGCGGCGGCGCGATGAGTAGTGGTTCCAGAATGATCTCGTCCAGCGCAAAGAGTGGCGCGGCGAGGTGCATGCCTTGTGCGCGTCGTAAGGTGATACGGCGATGGTTTTCTTCAACAGAGCTTGTCTTGCGCGTGTGTGTGACTTCGCGTTGTTCTTTCAAGCTGGCGCGCATTTCATCCCATAGTGGACGGGCGCGGGTAACAAGCCACCAGAATACTGAGGCGGTTGCAAAACCTACAAAGAAGGAGAAGGGATAAATTGCAAGATCAAGCATATTTGTTTTTTAGTTCGCGAACAAGATTCGTCCGCAGGATGGACAATTTGCTAATTGTTTGGGAGCGCGCGCGCTTTGCTGAAGAGCGGCGTTCAAAATTGTGCCACAGGCCGCGCAGGCGCCGTCGCTTATCTCTGCTATGGCCACGCCTCGTTTTTGTTGACGCAGGTTTTCGTATGTGTGAAGTAGGTTGCTTTCGATCGGTGCAAGAGCCGCTTCGCGTTCTTCAGAAAATTGCTCCAGTTCGACCATGATCCTGGTTTGGTCCGCAATTAAGTTTTTATGCTCATTGCCAAGGCGGGCTTGCATCAATTCCAAATCCGTTTTCGCGCTTTGCAGATCGTTCTCGGATTTTTCTGCTTTGATCATCGATTCAAGTTCGCGTTCTTCCAATGTGGTGAGGTGTTTCTTCAGCGAGATGATATCTTTTTGAAGATCCTGTAGCTCTTTCGGATTTTGCACCCTGCCGCCATATAAATTTGATTCGGCTTGTTCGATTTTTATTTTCTGCGCCTCGGCTTCTGCCTCTGCATTTTTAAGTTCGTGATGGGAATGAAAATGGTCGGCTTGGGCTGTTTCAACGCGAATGAGCGCCTGACGCATTTCAACATCGTTTTCAAGCATCTGGCGGATTATATCCAGCTGCGCACGCGAACGATCTATTTGACGGTCGACTTGTTGTAAGCGGTACAGTCCCAGCGATGCGCTCATATGTTGAATTATATACGAAGTGTGAAAAAAAGAGCCGTTTTCGCTCAAACAGGAATATCAAAAAGAGTGATGGAAAATCATTTGTCAATGAGAATACCCAGCTTACTGAGATTTCTCCAGTAGTCTATGTGTTATTGAACTGTAAGATTGAAATAGTTGTATACGGCTTTTGTGAGATCGCCGAATAGCGGGTTGATAAAACCCCAAATGTTGGTGACGGGGTGATATGAATAGATGGATAATACAAAATTTCCGCCGGGTGTGTAAACGATGCCAGCGTCACTTGTATCATGGACAACGCCATCGGAAGCGGGTACATAGCCATGTTTGTGCGGAACCAGCGTGCCATCCGGCACGCCGCCTTGAATCAGCGAGCCAAGTTTATCCTGGGCCATGAAATCTATCAGCAGTTGGCAGGTAGCAGGATTAACCTTATCTGGAAAAGCCGCGATCAGCGCACCGCCGCTATTCTGCGCACACTGATAAAGATCTGCGAGCAATGTTCCCATTTCAGAAGGGGTGGTTTGAGAATAAGGGTCTGGGTCGGTGAACACATCACCGCGTTGATTGCCGGGGGTTATTCTTCCGGGTAAAAGATTTGGTGCGCCATTATAAAAGAAACCACCTATGTAGGTACTGGTGAAGCCGAGCGTTTCCATGTTTTGGGTAACGATGAGTGGCCCTTTATTTTTTTCGATTCCCGCCAAAACCAGATCTGTGGCTGAGTTATCTGATTTGCCCAGCACGCGCGAAATAATATTGGATGTCTCCGAGTCGAGAACACTTCCCCGGTTGATCAAATAGGAGGTAACGATCGGAACCTTGATGGTGCTGGATGCGGTAAAGGCGATGTCAGGCTCGTTCGGGATCTCCTGTTTATTGTTCATGATGAAATGGATTTCCTGACCCGACTGGAGATCCATCATGTAGAAACCGATCAAGCCGTCAAAGTTGGAAATGGTCACAAGTTGTTTTAGCAGGATTGTAAGTGTATCGATTGTCGGGCGGGCAGCGGAACTGCGTGTGAAGGTGAGCGCCACCGAGCGATTACTCGGCGAACGAAGAGCATCTCCGATGAGCTGTACAGCGCGGTCAAGATCAAGAGTCTGCCCGGGCGTACCGGGTAGGAACGAGGTACCGCCAGGAATCGGTTGTGCAGGGCCTGGAGGAAGGTCATAGCGTAAAGCAATCTCGTTCTGAAGGTATTCGCGCAAACGTTCGTCTGAAAGATCGGAACTTAGTGGAATTACTGTTTCGATTGATGACCGATTCCATAGATAATCCCAAAAACCACCCCAGAAGGATTGGCCTGTGCGGCGGAGATCTGCCGCGGCAAGCATGGTTTCAACATCGGGCTGAAAGCCAACCACGCCCGGGTCAATGTGAATGATAGCGCCATTATATTTTACTTCTATTGGAGAAGTGTACACTTCCAGTAGTCTTTGAGAAGCACCTTGTGGGGGTAAACCGCCGACAGCGACTCCTGCGATAGTCATGCTTGCGGGGTAATTATTACGCTGACGGCTATAGCCGATCAGGGAAACGATGCTGAGAACGAGTGCGCCGGTCAAAAAAAGGATGGAAGCACCCCGAAGGATTGTGTTGGTATTACGATTTCTCACACGGCCTCCAAAGTAATGACAAATATCACCTAAAAAGTATAACACACCCAAAATGGTGCTTGTGCTAGAATGTATTTATCGGTTGGGCTGGTTCCAACCCGTGCCGACCTTGGCACATTCCCAAAAAAAGGATTAATATGCTTCGCTCATTTTTCATCTATTTATCCAAAGCTGCCTGGGCTCAAAACCTGGTAATAAGCTGGAGTTTCGCATGGCGCACCGCCTCTCGTTTTATAGCAGGGACAAAGCTTGAGGATGCCTTGCGGGTCGTCCGTGAAGTGAATGCCAGGGGAATGAATGCCACGCTTGACCATCTTGGCGAGCATACCAATACTCCTGAAGAAGCCCAGCAAGCAGCTGATGATATTTTTATGTCTCTCGATGCCCTCGGAGCAGATCCCACTGCCCGAGCCAACATCTCCATCAAGTTGACTCAGATCGGTTTGGGTCTGGACGAAAATTTGTGTGCCCAAAATCTGGAGCGAATTGTCGCCAGGGCAAAAAAGAACAACACCTTTGTGCGTGTGGATATTGAAGATACTCCTTATACAGAAAAAACCATTAATCTATATTACATGATGCGCGAAAAAGGATATGCAAATATCGGCACGGCTGTGCAGTCCTATCTGTATCGCGCCGAAGCCGATCTGGTTCGATTACTGCAGGATAAAACGCCCATCCGTTTGGTTAAGGGAGCTTACGACGAACCAGCTGATAAAGCCTTCCCCAAAAAAGCGGACGTGGACGCGAATTACGATTTGCTGACCAAGATCATGATAGACGCTTCGCTTGCCAACCAGACAAAACTATCGAGCGACTGCCGTTTCCCGCCCATTCCTGCCATTGCGTCTCACGATGAAAAACGTATCGCCTTTGCCAAACAATATGCTGAAAAAGTGGGACTTCCCAAAGATGGAATGGAATTCCAAATGCTATACGGGATTCGCCGTGATTTGCAGGAACAACTCGTAAATGAAGGTTATCCTGTGCGAGTATATGTTCCATTTGGAACACACTGGTATCCATATTTCATGCGCCGGCTTGCAGAACGACCGGCCAACATCTGGTTCTTTATCTCGAATTTTTTCAAGGGATAATATTTCCTGTATACATGCAGACACGCGGGTAATTTTCTCGCGTGTCTTATTTTTTAATTGATATTAATTTCGTTTAACCTGTGGCTTCGTACCCATGAACGCTGAAAAAACGAAATGTACCAGAGTCGGCGCGGATCTTTTTTAGACTAGAAAAATGCGAATTCGTTTCTACATTATCCTTTGACGTAGGATAACTTTTCACAGATGGAACCATCCTTCACTTGGTATATATCAACTCCCCGTATATATCCCTTTATTCCTTCTATATCCAGCCAATCGTATCTCCACCGCATAACGCACCGAAGTCCAAGGCCAAAAACTTCCTCGATTTCAATGTGCGCATTGGGCGACTCACGGAAAAAATTCTTCCAAAATTCAGTTATGGCTTCCTTCCCCGAATACACAGCGCCATTGGGGGCAGAGGCAGTATTTTCGAAGACGCAATCCTCGCTCATAAGCTGCATCATCCCAGCGACATCATGACGGTTGAAGGCCTCGTTAAACTCGAGGACGATGCGGATCGCTGATTCTAATCGGGACATACGGATAGGGCTCATATAGATAGAACCTCCTTCAGAAGAAGCATATTGAAAGCTAAACGGATTGCGACATCGGTTTTATACAGATCAGGTGTTGAAACCCATTTGGTAGGGACTGCAGATAAGTGCAACGCGCGCAGAGTTTATATCCTTTTCAATCTTATATTCCTGATACCAACGGCTGCTCTTCAGCAGTCATTCTTTTAAACAATACTGTCATTTAAAAATATTTCAATTCTTTCCTTACCTTTACCAATATTATTGCGGTTTAGTTCAATCCTTCCAATTTCACCAGTTCTTTTTAAGTGCGTTCCCCCGCAAGGAACTTGTGAAAACCCCTCTACTTTCCAGTACCTTTTTTCAGACACGACGTCGCTGAAAGCGCTCTCGATCGCATGATTCGACTCTATAACTTTGATTGCTTCTTTCTCTAGAAACGGAAATATGTTGGAAATATTCTCGTCCCACTTAAAATCTATCCGTGCTTTATCCTGTGAGATATGAGCCCCGATCTTTTCAATACCTTTTAACTTCTGATAGGTCAACTCCAATATCACTTCCGCGGCAAAATGGTGCCGCATTAGCTGATAACGTCTTTCCCAATCAATTCTCATCATTACCCGATCGTCAAGTCGCAAACCATGGTCATCTTCTAATGTATAAATAATCTCTTTATCTTCTTTGCGGGCTTGTGTAACGCGGTAATTATTTATTAATCCATGGTCGCTCTCTTGCCCGCCAGATTGTGCGTAAAAAATCGTTTGATCGACAGTGATGTCATTATCAATAACACTTGTTATCGTGGTTTCTAGCTCGGTTAGATAAGGATTTTCCCAAAAAACTTTTCTTGTCATAGATTATTTACTCTCAGAGGAATACTGTGACGTTAGCCCAAACGTGAGAAAGTAAGCGTCCGCGTTATTTGGGTGCCATCTTCGGTTGTGGTCTGCAACTGAATGACGAGTTCATCATTGACAATACGAATATCTCTTAAGAAAGAACTTCCAATATTGGAAGGGGAAATTGACCCTTCGAGATATATGCTAAGAGTGCCTTTAGTAGCATCCAGAATGTAGGTACCGAAATAGGCATCGTATCCATTAACAGCGCTGCTATTGTTTTTACTTTGGATTTGGTCATGTGCGCTCTCATCTATTGCTCGATCTTGTCTCATAAACTGGGCTGCAAAATGATTTGGTGCAAAGCAAAGTATGCCCAGAGGGTTTGGACCGAGAATAGGATCAACTCGGATATCTCCCAACGAGTCCACATCTTCCCGGGATGTGAGTCTCCAGACTCCAAGGATTGAGTCTGCAAGATCGACAGTTGGCGATGGCAGGGGAACATTATTCATTGATTCTCCTATGATGTGCTACTGAACCCTTTACACTTGCGAACAGCAGGACCGGTTGTACTTAATTTTCAATTCAGAGCCAATCTTCATATTGAGATCTATTTTTTAAGTTTCGGAGTTATCTATTGACACTGCTGTTGTTCGGTAGGCAATCGATAAGCAACGCAAGACTCGACTGCCAGGAATAGACAAAACCGTAAAATTGAATTATTTTTTACACACAACTTAATCTTTGGTAATTATTAAAACACAACCTGCCAATACTGGCTGCTTTATTAAGCAACCGCATAAAGGTCTGCATGGGTTTTTGACAAATTCAAAAAGTGTGTGGAGATCTAAGTGTAAAATTGGAATACCAGTGTCATCGTCTATCCATAGCACAACAATGTGTATTTGGAGCCATGCCTTAAAATATCTCCGCTTGGGTCGTTATTCAGAATAATTCTGTATAATAGCTTATCTTTAAAATTATCCAGCCCTTCCTTTGGATAGGTAACCAAATGACACTAACCACACCTTCCACTCCAGCTATTCGATCAAATTCACGGTGCCTTTCGCGTCAAACAATTCACCACCCCTCTCATGCATTCTGAATGCTGCGACATTCGCAGCATTCAGAAACTTCTCGGCCACAAAGACGTCGAAACCAGCACGATCTATACTTACGTTATTCAGAGCGGCGGACTCGCCGTAAAATCTCCTCCCGACCCCTAATTCCTAATGTCTCCCTCTTTTGCTCTTATCACCGGCTCCGCCCACAGGCTTGGTAAAGCCTTCGCCCTAACCCTCGCTCAGATGGGCTATGATCTTCTATTACATTATCATAGCGCCGAAGAACAAGCGCGACAAACAAAAAAAGAAATAGAAAAATTCGGTGTTAAAGTTCATATCCATAAAGCCGACTTGGCCCAGCCTGAACAGATCCAATCTCTTTTCACTGCTATCGATTCTATAATTCCCAAGTCGGCCCTCCGACTTCTCATCAACTCCGCAGCCATCATGCCCACCGGCAGCCCCAGCGACCTAGAATTAAAAGATTGGAACGCCGCCCTTGACCTCAACCTGCGGGCACCCTTCTTGCTGGCGCAGCACGCCGCAAAACGAATGACCGCGGGCGGACTCATCGTCAACATCTCAGACATTGCCGCCCAAAAAACATGGAGCAGCTACCCATCCTACACAGTCAGTAAAGCGGGATTGGAATCCCTCACAAAATTGCTTGCCCGAGCCCTCGCCCCACGCATCAGAGTTAACACTATCGCCCCCGGGCTGGTACTGCCATCTGACGTGGTAACCCCCGAAGAATGGGAAAAACTCATTAGCCGCCTACCGCTCAAACGTCCCGCCACTCTTGATGAAATCACATATACTCTCCAATTTCTCATTAATAACGAGTATATTACTGGCCAGACCATTGTCGTGGACGGCGGCTATTCATTGTTATAAGAAGAATCCGAAATAATACTTCACTCCTGATTCCTAATGCTTTCCTCAAAACGCCTCGACCCCCTTCTCAGCATCCTCCTCATCGCCATTGCGCTTATCTACGCCGCGCAGTTGGTAGATTTCTCCATCCCGCCTTTTGAAGACGCCGCTATGCTCATGCGCTACGCCCAGCACCTCTCAGGCGGTCACGGCATTGTTTGGAACATCGGCGAACATCCCGTAGACGGCGCGACTGATTTTCTCTTCATGGTTGTCTCTGCCGTCTTCATCAAACTTGGTTTGACAGTCGGCCAATCTGTTCGCGGCATCGGATTCGTCTCGCACATCCTGACCGTTCTTATCGTCTACTGGACAAATCGGCGCGTCAACAAAGCCAGCGTTCTTTTTTCTTTTCTAAGCGGATTTTATCTCATCGTTGGAACTGGACTTTCTTATGTGGCTGCCTATTTTGGCACTCCGTTCTTTGCGCTCGCCGCCGCATCTACCTGGGCATTGGGCCTGATCCTGATTCAAAAAGAAGACTATCCCTTTTGGCTTACCCTCGCTTTCGCAGTCAGCGGACTCATTACCGGACTAATCCGCCCCGAGGGTGTCATCCTTGCTTCATTGATGTTGCTCTCTGTCATCGTCATGCGCGGGGTAAGGAGATCCGTTTCGATCTTGATTGTTTTTGGCGCAGTATTTCTTGTATTAGGCGGCGCGTATTTTGTTTGGCGTTGGAATTACTTTGGCTACCCATTGCCCAATCCATTTTACAAAAAAGGCGCAGGCGGTCTGCAATGGGATTCGTTCAATAATTCCCTGCTGAACACACTGCGCTTGTGCTTGCCAATGGTCATCGCTTTCATTCTTGGGTTCCGTTCACGCGAAACTACAAAACAGACATTGGCTTTTCTCATTCCTATTCTTGGTTTTGCGGCCGTCTTCGTTCTGATCTCAGACGAGATGAATTATGGCGCGCGCTTTCAATATGCGCTCGTGCCCATCGCTCTCATGTCGTGGACTCGGCTTGTAGATGGATTCAAATTCTCGCGGCCAGACCAACTTTCAGGTAGAGAAAGAAACATGTACTCCATCGCATTAATATTCTTGTCAGCGAGCATCATTTACTACTCGTGGTTTCAAAATTGCTTTCTCACCTCTTATCAACAGACTTGCACAACGGCTTATGAAAATGACGGACGTTATGGTATGGGAAAACTTCTGGCGGAATACCGGGGCAAAGGTTATGTCATCGCCACCACCGAAGCGGGCTTGCTTCCATATTATTCCGGCTGGGACGCGATCGATACCTGGGGCTTGAACGACCAGTTCATCGCGCACAACGGCGCGATAACCGCGGAATATCTTGGCCGATATAAACCTGAGATAATCATGTTCCATGATTATTATTCACCGCTCGCCCCCCCCAAGTTGACCGAAGCCAACCTCGCCCAAAAATGGTTCAGTATGACGATTACAATGAAGCAGTACGCCGAAGCGAATGGCTACGTGCTCGCTGCGATCTTTGGCGACAGCCCGTACGACACACATTATTATTATGTTCGGCCTGATTTTGCCGACAGCAAACACCTGATCGAGCAGATCTCGACCATGAAAAAATATTACTATCCCACCACAGGAAAGAAATCCATCAATTACGCGGGCTATCCCGAACCATAATTTATTGCCGCTCAACCGCCATGACAGGAGAATTCAATGTCTGAGATCGAAGAGCTTGCCGAAAAATTACGAACCGAAGGTGAAAAATTTGTAACTATCTTTTCCAACCTGACAGAGGATCAATGGAAAGTAGAAGTCTACACTGAAGGTACAACTTGGACGATCCGTAATGTATTTGCGCACTTCGTCACCTCTGAGCGCGGGCTGGTCAAATTATTCGAACAGATCCGTTTGGGCGGCAGCGGCTCCGCACCTGATTTTTCCATTGACCGATTCAACGAGTCTCAACAGGAAAAAACCAAGGACCTTTCTCCTGCTGAATTGATCGAAAGGTACAAAATCGTCCGCGCCGAAAGCCTTGCATGGGTTTTAGCCTTGAAAGAATCCGAGCTTGAGATTCAAGGTCGCCACCCATTCCTTGAAGTAACCACCGTGCGCGAAATGGTGAAAATGCTTTACCTCCATAACCAGCTCCATTATCGTGATCTGAAGAAAGCGCTAAATTAAACTCATCCTTCATAATTCATTCACACGGATTCTCCTTCCCCCATGAATCTTCCCCCTTTCAAACTCGAACGTTACTTCGCCAAATACGAATTCAACACCCAATTCCTGCTCTGCTCTTCAGACTGTGAAGCCATGTCCATTGCGGATCTGCTTGCTTTTGAAGAGGGCGCCGCAGAAAAATTTCCGCAACTCTGGCTTGGCTACACCGAATCACAGGGCAGCCTTGCCCTGCGAAAAGAGATTTGCAATCTTTACCCGACCCTGCGGCCTGAACATATTTTGGTTCATACTGGCGCGGGGGAAGCCATCTATCTTTTTATGCACGCCGTGCTAACAGCAGATGACCATGTTATTGTGCATACGCCCGGTTATCAATCTCTGGCGGAAGTGGCGCGCGGGATCGGCTGTGATATCAGCCCGTGGCTGGCGCATGAAGAAAATCAGTGGGCGCTGGATCTCGACGAGCTGCGCCGCCTGATCCGTCCGAATACAAAAGCCATCGTCATCAACACGCCGCACAACCCGACCGGCTACCTCATGTCCCGCGCGGATTTTGATGCACTCAACAAATTGGTGCAGGAAAATAATCTGCTGCTCTTTTCTGACGAGGTGTACCGCGAATCAGAATACGATCCAGCCACGCTTCTGCCCGCTGCCTGTGATTATGGTGAACATGCCGTTTCACTGGGAGTAACTTCCAAAACTTACGGACTTGCAGGTCTGCGTATCGGCTGGATCGCTACCAGCAATAAAAAAGTCTATGAAAACATGGCTTCACTCAAAGACTACACCACCATCTGCAATTCCGCACCGAGTGAATTCCTCGCGGAAGTGGCCATGCGTTACCGCGCAAAATTGGCCGGGCGGAATCTCAAAATCATCCAGGACAATCTCACTGTTATGGATGATTTTTTGGCCCGTCACTCAAATCTTTTTGCCTGGACCCGTCCACGGGCAGGTTCGATGGGCTTCCCGCGGCTTCTCAAAGGTGATATCGAAGACTTCTGCGATAAACTTGTCACGCAAGTTGGCGTTCTCCTGCTGCCCGGTACGATATATGATGAATCCAATAACCATTTTAGATTGGGTCTTGGAAGAAAAAACCTCCCGCAAGCTGTGGAACGATTGGAAGAATTTCTGTTGAAATAATAATACTTCGGTGGTCGATACGCTCACTCCCAACAGACTTGCCAGACATTTCATACGTTTTTTGTTTTACTGATAACTTTCCACACCACATTGCTAAAACTCACCCGCCCCCTGCACCTCCTCCTCGCTGCGCTCACCTATACCCTCGGAGCCAGCATTCCTGCTTACCTCGGAAAACCCCTGAGTGTCGGAATATTCTGGCTTGGCTTGACCATAATTATTTTCGCGCAATTGAGCATGTTCCTGCTGGCCGAAGTTTTTCGTCCTGTCAATGAACCGCTGGTTGAAAACCAAACTCCCCAACAAAAAGAGACTCTTCGTAACAACACACTTTATTTTTCAATTGCCGCGCTGACAGTCACCGCCTTTATCATCTATCTTCTTTACATCAATCAGGCGCTCGTTCTTTCTTCTTTCATCCTTCTTCTTTCATCCTTCCTGCTAGTTATTCTATATGGCATCCCGCCAATCCGCCTGCTTGCTCGCGGCTTCGGCGAACTGACCCTCGCCACGCACATTGCGTACGTGATTCCATCCATTGGCTTTCTTTTACAGGCCAAGGAGAATCATCGCTTACTCATCCTCATTTTTATTCCCCTCACGGCGCTTGCGCTCGCGTATTTTCTCATTCTCAACTTTATATCTTATCCATCAGATCAAAAATATCAACGCGCCACACTTCTTCGCCTGCTCACGTGGGAACGCGCTGTTCCATTTCATCACAGCCTGATCGCTTTGGCTTACCTTATTTTTGCGATCGCGCCGGCCCTCGGATTTTCCATTCTCTGGCCTGCCTTTTTGACACTGCCATTCGCAATCCTGCAGATCATTCTTTTGCGTCACATCTCTCTCGGCGGCAAACCAAATTGGATATTGCTCAACGTGACAGCGCTCGCAGTCTTTGGCCTGACAACTTATTTCTTGACTCTCACCTTCTGGATCCGTTAAGAACTCAACTCATTCCCATGCCTGAATTTTTGACTCTACTCCCTCCCAATGAAGCGCGGACATTGCTGCTCTCGCATCTTGCTTCGCCGACCATTGATTCTGAATCAATAGACATGCTCCACGCTCTAGGCCGCTTCACCGCCTCTGACACATTCGCCCCGCGTCCATTGCCGGACTTCTCCCGTACCACCGTGGACGGGTACGCTGTCCGCGCGAAGGATACTTTTGGCGCGAGTGATTCGCTTCCCGCGTATCTGACCTTGATCGGCGAAGTGCCAATGGGCGACACGCCATCTTTTGAAATTGGTCCGGGTCAATGCGCGTTGATCCACACAGGCGGGATGCTCCCCAACGGAGCAGACTCCGCAGTGATGATCGAATATACACAGAGCATAACCCCTCAAAAAAATTCCAAGTCCTCTCTGACAGAGGATTCAGAAATCGAGATATTCAAATCTGTGGCTGATGGCGAGAACGTGATCCGCATTGGCGAAGATGTTGCGCAAGGACAATTGGTGATCCCCAAAGGGACTGTGATTCGTCCCGCAGAGATCGGTGGATTAATGGCATTGGGATTCACCTCCATCCATGTCGCAAAAAAACCGCGGGTAGGACTGATCTCCACTGGTGACGAAGTAATTGACCCGGGTCAAACGCCGCGCCCGGGTCAAGTCCGCGATATTAATTCATACACTCTGGGCGCGCTGGTTGAAAAAGCTGGCGGCATAGCCATCCGCTATGGGATTTTTAGTGACAACTTTCAGGTGTTGAAAGCCGCGGCGGCGCAGGCGCTATCCGAATGCGACATGCTTATCATCACCGCGGGCTCATCCGCATCCACCAGAGATATGACCGCCGATGTCATCCGCACGTTGGGCGAGCCTGGCGTTTTGGTGCATGGAATTAATACAAGGCCCGGCAAGCCGACCATCCTGGGCGTGTGCAATGGCAAAGTTGTGATCGGCCTGCCCGGCAACCCCGTCAGCGCGTTGGTGAACGGATATTTATTTGTGGTGCCAGTTATTGAAAAATTTTTGGGTGCGCTGCCGAAACCCAAGGCTACTGTCCAAGCCAAATTGACCGTGAACCTTCCATCCCAAGCCGGCCGCGAAGATTGGTGGCCGGTGAAGCTGATCCGAAATCGAAATTCGCAGATCATAAATTATGAAGCCGAACCAATATTCGGAAAATCCAATCTGATTTTCACCCTGGCCTCTGCCGATGGACTCTTGCGCATATACCCCGACGCGACAGGTTTAAGCGCAGGCGAAGTGGTTGAAGTAATGTTGATCTAAAGATTTCTGAATTATAAATTTCTCACACTGGATACCGATAACCGATGACTTTCCTAACCTCCCTTTCCCAACCCCGTCAGCTCATACTCGACGGCGCGACCGGCACCGAACTCAATCGCCGTGGTGTGGATACCGGCTTGCCGCTTTGGTCAGCCAATGCGTTGATGAATGACCGTGATGCGAATATTCTTCAGCAAATTCATGAAGACTACCTTCGCGCTGGCGCGGATATTATCACCACGAATACATTCCGTACACATCGCCGTGCCCTCGCCCCAAGCGGAAACGCGAATCACGCCCGCAAATTAACCCGTCTCGCAGTGGAACTTGCGCGCGCTGCGATTATCAATGTTCCATCAGGCCAGCCGCGTTTTGTAGCTGGTTCGATCTCCACTCTCGAAGATTGTTATCGCCCCGATCTGGTCCCGTCAGATGAAGAACTACTCGATGAACACTCTGACCGTGTGATCGACCTGATCGAATGTAGTGTGGATTTGATCCTGATCGAAACCATCAATTCAATTCGTGAAGCTGTTGCGATCGCGAAACTTGCGACTATTACCGGCACGCCGGTGGTTGTTAGTTTTGTCTGTGACCGTGATGGAAAAATACTTTCCGGTGAATCCCTGACGGATGCCGCGATTCAATTGTTGCCGCTTGGTATTTCTGCCATCGGAGTCAATTGCGGGCCAACCCCCGATTTAGCAAAACCTCTTGCTGAACTTCAGGCAACCTGCGGAAACGATTTCCCATTGATCGCCTATGGCAATATCGGCTACGTTGATGATGCAGTTGGCTGGGTCAACACGGATTCAGAAGACCCGAAAAAATATTATGAGCACGCCGCTCACTGGCCTGTAAAAATAATCGGGGGCTGCTGCGGCACCACACCAGAACATATTGCCCAATTAAAATTTCTAAATTCTCATTCCTGAATTGGATTAGACGAAAAGATATTATTCGTGAAAAACACGAATTCCATATTTAGATATTAATTTATTTTCTCATCCACCCAGGCCGTCACCCGGTTTCGCCCGGATTGTTTCGATTGATACAGAGCTTTATCGGCTTTGATGATGATCTCCTCGGCCTCTTTTCCATGAGTGGGATAGGTCGCCACGCCAACGGAAATTGTGACATTCAAGTCTTTGCCCTCATGTTGGATGATGATCTCCGTGCACACTTGCCTGATCTCTTCTGCGCGTCTTGCGGCAGAAGCCAATGCTGTGCCGGGGAATACCAGCAGGAATTCTTCTCCTCCATAACGGCAGACAATGTCCGAGTCGCGCGTGTGTTTTTTCATCAGGCTGGCGATCTCCACCAGAAACTTGTCACCAACTGGATGTCCGTAGGTGTCGTTGATCATTTTGAAATGGTCAATATCTAACATGATGACGCTTAACGAGTTGTTTTCCCGCTCGACTCGCGTTATCTCACTCGCCAGGGTTTTGTTCAGATAGCGGCGATTGTATAACCCAGTCAGCGGGTCGTGGATGGCTTGCTCGTGTAATTCCTCTTTCAGTTGCTCGATCTTTTCCATATCGACGCGTAATTGTTCGTTGGCTTTTTGTAGGGCATCTTCCGCCTGCTTGCGTTCGGATATCTCATGTTCTGCGTCAGAAAAGAGTTGGGCGTTGTCTAACACCAACGCAACGAGTTGCGCAAACAACACCCCATTTTTGATCTGTGTCTCGCTGAAAACGTACTCTGCCTGGGAACGACCCATAGCCAGTACGCCTACACTTTTGCCCCTGATCAGTACTGGGAAATCGGCTACGGCATGTAATGTGTGTTCAGAGTAAATTTCTCGACGATCTGGGTAGGTAGAATAGTCATCCAAAACAGCAGGCATTTTTGTTTTGAAGGCTGACCAGCTCAACTTGGCTTCGGCGCGTCCAACTCGGTCTCCTTTGAGGGAGTCTTGATTTTGAGTAAATGTTTGAACCACAAGCTCGCCATCTTTTTCAAGCATGAGTTCACTAAAAGGAGCGTCTAGCAATATAACTGAACGATCTACGATCACTTGAAGTAATTCATTTACGCTGTGGCGATTTAGCAGGTCAAGCGTAATTTGATGCAAAATGGAGAGATATTCGTTTTGTTGACGTAATTTTTCTTCTGCGCGTTCACGTTCGCGAATTTCCATTCTTGAGCGTTCAAGCGCCTGATCTGTTAATTGATTATAAAAATACACCAGCCAGCCGGTCAGCCCAAACGTACTTGTGAACGCGAACCATTGAAAAGTAGATTCTGTGTAATTGGGCGGGGGCAGGATACCTGCTTGGTGGGCCAGAATCAAGCAGGCCACCAGCAAGGAACTGATAATAGTGGCAGCGATGATGCCCTGTAGATTGAAAATAAATCCAGACATAATTACCAGCATCGAAAATAATGCTGTTGCTGGTGCCAGAATAGTGCCCTCACTGGAAACGGAAACCGTTAGCAAGATACCTGCGGAGATTAAGATTAAATTTCCGACCAGTTTCACCCGATCCGCGAACAAAAGGCGACGTAAAAACAAGAACATCCCGATAAAAATGAAGTCAATCACAAAATTCCTGGGCGGTGTGCTGCTGTCCAGCA
>CAIWRB010000282.1 GCA_903914955.1 uncultured Chloroflexota bacterium
GAGGGGGAGGATCAAATAACCGGGGAACTTGCCATGGCCCTATCCGAAATGCTGGAGCAACAAATAGACATTTCGATTACACTCTTGCATGGGTCGATTTACGACCATAAAGAAGCCGCCTGATTTTCGCTACGCGAAAATTCTCAGCGGGCCTTTGTTGGATGTTTTCAGAATCGCCGCGTAATCATTGAAATCCGCGCCCTTGATTGGGGGCATTGCCACAATGCCCCCGACCAGGGCCGCCGCTTCCTCCGCCTTGTCGATCCCCGGCCGACGGCCATTCTTGTCAGGCAAATCATTATCCGCACAAACGACAATTTGCACATCGGGCATCGCCGCACGGACCGCCAGAGCCACGGCAGGAAGGTTGCCCGCCGAGAAGCACACCAACACACGCTGGCCGGTCGCCTCAAAAACACTCGCCGCCGTCGCGTAACCTTCCGCCAAATAAACAGTACGGGTTCGCGGACCCATCCAATGAAACAAGCCAGTGACCCGCGCCCTTGGCAAAAAATCACGGTCACGGCCCAAAGCTTCATTGAATTCAGGAAAAACCGCCTGCACGTTCCAAAGCCCGCCTTGTCCATCGTGCATGGGTATCAACAGGACATCCTCAACGATGACCGTCTCAAAAGCGCCATCCTCCTGAAAACTGCGCTTTTGCCATTTCGGCAATTGACGAACCCCGTGGGCATCCACCGCTTTACGGACCAGATAAGGGTGATGGCCACTGGCTGAAACCGCCCTGGCCCACAAATCCCGCGCCAGCTTTGCCGACTGGGCTTGCCTCTCTTGAGCCTCGGCATCCTGCCTGAGTTTACGCAACCCAAATTCACGCCGCCGCCGGACCCGCTCGGCCTCATCCAGAGCCTCATACCCTTGCGGATACCAAGTGCCGCGAAAGCCGCGTTTCAGATCGTTGTAGTAAATGTTAGGGGGATCGTCCAAATGGACACAGTAGCGAAACGGCTTCCTGCCTTTCTTATCCTCCGTCGTGCCTAAATAATGAAACCCCCCATCGGTTTTTAAATCACCGACCAAGGAAAGCCCATATTCCTGCCTGATGAAGTCGCCAAAGCTAATTGTATCCAACATGTGAATTCTTCAATGATGCTTGCAATCCGCAGTAAATAAACCCCTGTCAATGACTTCACAGACAATACCGGCAGAGAATCATCGTTATGCCGACAACAATAATACATCCTTGTTGTCATATTCAAACAATATCTTAACCTTAATCAACCATAAAAAAGCCGCAAGCGATAAATAAAATTTACAAGCTGCGGCTTTTTTATAAAGGCTCGTTTTTATCGGCTGCTTTACAGAATCAACTTTACACAATCGACACCTTCCCGATGCGCGTTTCCGCCTCACTTAAACATCATCACTTAAGCATTCTACTCAACTCAGCCACCATCTCCTTGTTGAGCCTTGCCATTTTCTCAACTTTAAGAGCCTCCTCGTCGCGCTGGGCCTTGGTCAACCCCCGAAAGTGAGCCAGCAACTCCCGCTCTTGCGAAGTCAACAGCCCGTGGGCGAACAGATCGTCCTGGGACTGGCCTGTTTCACTGTCAATGCCGCCCGGCGGGCGACCGCTGCCCAGGATCAACCACTCGGGATCGACCCGCAAATACCGCGCAATCGCAAAGGCGTGCTTTGTGCCTTTGCTTTTTTCTTTGCACAAAAGAAATATGGCCTGCTGCTTTAAACCGATGACACCCGCAAGTTCAGCCTGCGAGGCATCCCGAAGCTTCATGGCGTACTTGAGCCGCTTGCCAAACGTGTCTAATGCTTCTAGTGTTGGTGTGTTCATAGACTGTTATATTAAACAACAAGTTTTCTATGGTCTACAATTTTTTTATTGTATTTTTTTAAATTGCTTTAATTGTTTTCATCGTTTTTTATTCGCGCTGACCTTTTAGGTTATCCGCCAACGGCTTAGGCGCTGCTTCAAATTGACCCACTGGTCTACCTAGTTCAGCGTTAATAACCGCCCTGGCCTTGCCGTCAAGCCTATCCCATGTGGCGGCGGTGGCCCTGCCCAACGCGATGTAACGCTGATTTTGAACATATTGGGTGAACGCCACGGAGACCCACACCAACAGACCGCCAAGAATGCCACAAGCCAAGCAGCCAAAAAAATTCAACCAACGGCTTTTCTGCATCGACAGCAACACATTCAATTCAAAATCAGACAGAACCGCCTTGATTGCCTTGCTGGCATCATCGGTCAAACGGGTTTTTATAA
>CAIWRB010000283.1 GCA_903914955.1 uncultured Chloroflexota bacterium
AATCTGTTCGTATATCTTGTATAATTACTTGTGAGTTGAAAGTCATGGTTTATCTCCAAAGTGGTTTTCTCGAACCTGCTTTATTGATACCAGACTTTCAACTCATTTGAAACACACCCGAATGATATGTAGTGCTTGTTTCCAGAAGGTAGTAAAGTGCGATAGAAACACCAGGCGAAAACGATCAGGATTGGTTAGCTGTGGTCGTTTGATCTGCCGTTTTAGCACGATCAGTTGTTGGCGCAACAATGCATTTTCTACAACCAGATCGGTATGGCTGCGAGTCAGATCTGAAAGGGTGCCGATGATCAAGACTGATTTAGCCGGTTTTATCCAGCTTTTGACGCGCTCTTTTAACCAGAGAAGGATTTTGCTCATCATGCTGCTCCCGGATAATTATGAGACGAGAGTAAAATAACATGATAATCCTCTTTTTCCCGGCGGATGAGCGAAGTAGCCAGCACAGGGGATTTCCGTGTCGGGTAAAATGGCAAGGCCTCATCCTACTAAATTTTTCCTCCTTTTTAGTTACCAACTACCGATTATAGCGGTACCAAAAAAATAGTGTACAGTTTTTTTCCAATAAATCGGAGTAGATGGATAAGACAGCCACTGCAGCGTTTATCTCTGGTATTGACGCTTTACATCATCACATGCTAAACTGAAAGTGCTTTCACCACTACTTTCAAGAGAATAAACATGCCCAGAAAAAAGAACCCCACCATTTATGATGTTGCCAAAAAATCGGGGATCAGTATTTCAACGATCTCGCGTGTACTGAACAACCCCGAAAAAGTAAACCCCGAAACCCGCGCGCTCGTACTGGATGCGATCGACAAGCTTGGGTTCGTTCCAAAAGCCGAAGCGCGTGCCCGCGCCTTAAGCAACACCCATCGAATCGGGGTGATCACCCCATTCTTCACCGCTCCTTCCTTCGTACAGCGCTTGCGAGGCATAGCATCCGCACTGGCAGCATCTAACTATGAACTGGTAATTTTCACAGTTGAATCCTCCGATCATATACAAGGATATCTTTCTTCGATCCCATTCATGGGTAATCTTGACGGCCTAATCGTCATGTCACTGCCCATTCAGAAAAAAGATGCGCAACGGCTCATAGAACATGGCATTGAGACTGTATTGATCGAATTTTCCCATCCTGAACTCAACAGCATTGAAATAGATAATTTTCAAGGCGGCCAAATGGCAGCACAATACCTGCTGGATAAAGGGCATAAGCTCATCGCATTCATTGGTGACGAAGAGACCCACGATTTTGAGATCCACCCGGCTGGCATGCGCCTAAAAGGATTTCAAGCTGCGATGAAAAAAGCCCGCATTAAGTCTCCCAATGAATATGTCCGATTGTTCACAAACACCACAGAACATGCCCTTCAAGCAACGCGCGAGTTATTAAGTCTTCCAACTCCCCCAACAGCAATTTTTGCCGCCGCCGATATTCAGGCAATTAGCGTCTTGAAAGTGACACGCGAATTGGGCATAAAAGTGCCAGAGCAGCTGGCCGTGATCGGGTTTGACGATATTGATTCAGCTGGACACCTTGACCTTACAACAGTCCGCCAGCATCTGGATGAGTCAGGCAAGCTTGCAGTTGAAATATTACTCACACATATAGCAGATCCCTCACGCCCTCCTCAACATGTAAATTTATCCCTCACCATCATCGAACGCCAGACTACATAATCTTTAGGAAGGTATCTTATGCCAATCCATTCATCCACAACAGGCTGGATTCTTGAAACGCGCAACAATGGCTATGCCATCGGCAAAATGAAGTCGGCTTACTCACTCATAGTTACTGGGGAGCGCGTCTTCCTTTTGTTGAAGATTACTCCGCGCCATTCAGTACCAAATACTTCGCCTTCACCGATGGATTTCACCATTTTATCCCTGAGGAATATCCCGGCTATGCGGGCACCAAATATATTGACCCGTGTCTCAAAGTCACATTTGCGGATGAAGTGCGGGATGTGGTTTTAGTCTATGAAGATTTTAAAGTCACCGCCTCTTCCTCGCCTGTGCTTGATCTGCAGTTAAAAGATAGTTTCTACCCGTTGATTTAACTCTCCACTACACACGCGTTTATGAAGAGTATGACCTCATCGAATGCTGGGCACGCTCGAAAACCTTGGTGATGATCCCATCCTCGTGGAACGAGTTTTCACTGCAAAATTAACTCTCTCCTCCGTCACGGACTATTCCCTGACGCACAAGTATGGCCGTCACAATGACGAATTCCACATGAAGCGTGAAGCGCTCACTCTGGGCTTGAAGGTTATCGAAAGCAGGCGCATCATCCCAAGCCATCGTGCCAATCCGTGGTTTGCGGTTGACCGCAATGCCAACGAAGAGAATGGCGAAGTCTGGTTCAGCACCGAAGTGACCGAGTTCGCATCCACCCGCATCAGCATCGGACTCAACGATTGGGATTTCGCCTGGAAGTTAATGCCGAAGCAGCCCTTCGTTACACCTGCTTCCATCCCAGGATACACTCAAAATGGATTCGGTGCTGCCAGCCGCATCTTCCATAATTATGCGTGCGACGAGATCATCCCGCAAGAAAAAGTTCTGCACAAGATCATCTACAACTCATGGAGGTGACTCTCTTCAATTTAGACGAGCCTTCGCAATCAGCATTGGCTGAGATTGCTGCCCAATTGGGAGTGGAATTATTCGTAATGGATGACGGTTGGTTTCATGGCTGCAACTGGGATAACACCGGTCCCGGCGACTGGTGGCCTGATGAGATCAAATTTCCCAACGGACTCAATGGACTGATTCAAAGGGTTAACAACCTCGGTATGGATTTTGGCCTGTGGGTCGAACCTGAAATGGCCAACCCCGATAGGGACTTGTACCGCACGCATCCTGATTGGGTGATCCTCTAATTTAACACCTCTAATTTAACTATTGACTCCTGTAGACGGTTATGCTAAACTCTTTATGAAAGTGCTTTCAAAATAACACTTTCAGATACCTTCCCGCTCTAATCTTTAGGAGGTGTGTTTTCACAAAGTATGAAAAACTCAATAAATGTCCGTCCAACAATTGAAATCTATAATTAAAATCATGAGGAGAAAAATGAACAAGAAATCCCTGCTATGGTCTGTGATAAGCCTGCTCGTTCTGGCTTCCCTATTGTTGTCTGCCTGTGGTGCGCCCGCCGCTACTGAAGTCCCTGCCGCTACCGAAGCCCCTGCTGCCACCGAAGCCCCTGCGGCTACTGAAGCTCCCGCTGCTACCGAAGCTCCTGTTGCCACGGGGCCCAGTTGTGGGGCAGATTCTGTGGTGCTCAAGGCATCATTCGAGACCGGTTTCGATATACCCTTCAAGCTTGCTGAAGAATTCACCAAGCAATTCCCGAACGTCACTTGGGATATTAGTCAGGACCAATTTGCGAACCTGATCAATTCGACACCGCTTGTACTTGCCAGCGACAATGCGCCTGATCTGCTTCGGTTGCCGACAATGGTCTCGTTCGCCAAGGATGGTTTATTGATGAACCTAGATCCTTACGCCACCGCTTTCGGATGGAACGACTGGCCAGTGCCGCAGCTTAACCAGAACCGCATTGACGCCGACGGCGTTCGTGGTTCCGGTACGCTTTATGCCATGGGGCTTAACTACAGTCTGACTGGTGTGTTCTATAATAAAACATTAGCGGCCCAAATCGGCATGACCGAACCCCCCAAGACAGTTGCTGAGTTCGAGGATCTGCTCGCCAAAGCCAAGACAGCAGGGCTTCAGCCAATCATGATCTGGGGTAGCGCGAAGAGCGGTATGGGGCTCGCATTCCCGCTCCAAAACCTCATGGCAGCTTATGGCCCGGTTGGACCCATCAACGACTGGATCTTCCAGAAGGCTGGCGCGACGATTGATACTCCCGAAAACCTGATCGCTGCCCAGCATCTGGAACAGTGGATCAAGAATGGCTACTTCCCAGCTGACGTCAACGCGATTGAGTACACTGATGCAGCCGCCCGCTTCGGCAAAGGCGAGGGTGTGTTTACCTTCAATGGTGACTGGCAAAATGCTGGATACGACAAGGACCTGCCCGGAAGTATTGGCTTCTTCCTGATGCCGCCTGCTGAGGCTGGTGGTGGCTATGCAGCCATGTCTGCTCCATTGACATTTGGCATTGCAGCCAATGCAAAGAACCCGGACTGCGCTGCATTCTTCCTAAACTGGGTTGCCACCAATACTGAAGCTCGCAAGATCGATGTTGCTATTGGCGGTTCCAACCCCGGTGGTCCGTCGGATGCCACGATGCCTGAAGTTTCTGCCGGCTCGGTTACGTCGGAGACGCTCGCTGCTGGACCTGTAATGGGCGCAGATGGCGGCGCAATGGACTTCATCGCTAATGCAACGAGCTCCATATTCGCGCAGGGCTGGACGCCTGAACTTCAGAAGATGGTCAGCGGCCAGCAAGATGCAGCCGGTCTGCTCAAGGCCGTTCAAGCAGAATACGAGCTAGAAATCGCGCAACAATAATGGTGAGTGCCGCAGGGTGATGCCTGCGCCTGCCAGATAGGTGTGAGATGATGACAGTAGATAATCGTCCTGCGGCTCTCCCAGTCTCCCGACAGACCCAACTCAATACACTGGCCCGTCGGGAGGCCTTTGTTGGCTGGCTGTTTGTCCTGCCCGCATTGCTCATATATGCGGTCTTTGTGCTTTTGCCTTTCTTGTTGACCATCGTGTACTCGTTCTTCAAGTGGAACGGTACAGGTCCTATGACTTGGGTGGGGTTGAAGAACTATGTAACTGTCTTCCAGGCTCCCAACCTGATCGGGACAATCTTCAATGCATTCTGGTTGGTCGTGTGGTTTAGCTTTATTCCGGTGGGGCTCGGACTCGTTGTCGCGAGCGTGATCAACCGCGTGGCATCCGGGCGGTTCGGAGAAATCGTTCGGACCGTTCTATTCCTGCCCCAAGTCATAGCACTCGTTGCTGCCGGCATCATATGGGGTTGGTTGTTTTCTCTTTCGGGCTTAGTAAATGAGATACTCAAATTCATCGGGCTCGGCGAGATTACCCGCGCTTGGTTGGGCGACTTCGACTGGGCGCTCTCAGCTGTTGGTATCATCGGGATATGGGTACTACTTGGCTTCTGCACCGTTCTACTATCGACCGGCATATCGAAGATCGATCCAGCTCTTTATGAGTCGGCTAGGATTGATGGTGCAAGCTGGTTGACGGAGTTCCTCACGATCACCGTCCCACTTCTCAAACAAGAAATTAGTGTGTGCCTGACCGTTACGGTGATTGCCGCGCTGGCCGCATTCGATATCGTCTACGTTGCGACAGCCGGCGGACCAGGCAACTCGACGGCGGTTCCGGGACTCCAGGTGTACATCCTCGCGTTCACCCAAAGAGCGGTAGGATTAGCTTCTGCTCTGGCCGTCATACTTATGTTCTTGGTTATCATAGTACTCATCCCGATTCAGCGGCTAAGCCGAGTGGAGAGTGCACAATGAAAATTGGACGAGGCGAACTCTTTGTGGGTCGGGCATTTCTCGTAGTACTGATGGCATTCACGATCTTGCCCTTTATCAGTATCTTCATAACGGCCCTACATCCATCGGGGACTGTGCCCGGTGGGCTCGAATGGCCCGCGGATCCACAGTGGGGCAACTTCGTGGAGGCATTCAAGGTCTCGCAGATGCCGGCGCTTGTCATGTCGAGCACGTTCATTGTGCTAACCGTAGTGCCGGTTGCACTAATTATCTCGACGATGGCTGGATTTGCCATTGGCTTACTACGAGTCCGTGGTGCCAACGTGCTTCTCTTCCTATTCGTTTTAGGGTTGACTCTCCCATTCACAGGGATCATCATCCCAATCTATTATTTGGAGCGAGCCATGGGGATCTATAATACTCCGCTTGCGATTCCGTTGCCATTGATCGCCTTATACATGCCATTTGCGGTCTTCTGGATGCGCGCCCACTTCGTTAACATGCCGACCGAGATATCAGAGGCGGCTCGGGTCGATGGCGCTACCACTTGGGATCTGTTCTGGCGCATCCACGTACCACTCGCACAGGCGCCCATCACCTCGCTTGGGATTCTCATGTCTATTTGGACATGGAACCAGTTTCTTCTTGCGCTAGTACTGGTCGAGGACCCAACGAAACGAACAATGGCAGGTGCGCTGGGTGCTTTCCAGGGACACTATGCAACTGATGTACCCCTGCTATGCGCCGGCACGATCTTGATTTGAGTACCCACCCTCATCGTCTTTGTGCTGTTTCAGCGCCAGATCATCATGGCGCTACTACAAGGCGCAGTCAAGGGATAGGCAACACTACCCCCAAAAGAGATCATAAAAAAGTACAAACCTAAAATGCCCCTAACCTTTGATTTACCCATTGAACAGCTAAAAACATATCTAGGTAAGAATCGTTGTCCATCTGATTTCGATTTGTTCTGGGACAGGAGCTTGGTAGAAATGCGATCCATAGATCCAAAAATCGAATTGATTGCGGCTGAATTTACAGCACCGAACGTTGAGTGTTTTGATATGTTCTTTACTGGTGTTGGAGATGCGCGCGTACATGCCAAGTTGTTGCGTCCTTCGATGACTCAATCTCCACATCCTGCCGTATTGTTGTTTCATGGATATACAGGTGATTCTGGGGATTGGTTCGATAAGCTTGGCTATGTTGCAGCAGGTTTTACCGTGGCTGCACTGGATTGTCGTGGACAGGCAGGATTATCAGAAGATATTGGAAGTGTCATTGGCAATACCCTTCATGGGCATATCATCCGTGGATTGGATGATGCTCTGCAGGGTTTTCCTGAAAAGATGCTCTTCCGTCAAATATTCCTCGATACTGCCCAACTTGCTAGGATTGTTATGGATATGCCCGGCGTGGATGAGAATCGAGTTTGTGCCATGGGTGGAAGTCAGGGAGGTGCATTAACCATTGCTTGCGCCGCCTTGGAGCCTCGAATAAAACTTGCGGCACCGCTATATCCTTTCCTAAGTGATTACATACGGGTTTGGGAAATGGATCAAGCGAAAGATGCATATAAAGAACTCCAAGAATATTTCCGTCATTCAGATCCTATGCATTTGAGAGAAGCAGCCATCTTTGAAAAATTGGGCTATATTGATATTCAGTTTCTAGCTCCTCGTATCAAGGCTGAAATCCTTTGGGGAACTAGCTTAATGGACACGATCTGTCCTCCCTCCTCACAGTTTGCTGTTTATAACAAGATTGCTTCGCCCAAAAGAATGGTGATATACCCTGATTTTGGACATGAGCCATTACCAGGTTGGTATGATCAGGTGTTTCAATCTTTAATTCGCGCCACATCATGATCAGATGGAGAAGAAACTGGCAATATGAACTGCTCGTGCCCGCATCCACTGAAGGTGGAGTGTTTAGTCTAACCCCATCACTTACAAGTTAAGGTTTTTGGGCGTATGTCAAGGCCATTTTC
>CAIWRB010000284.1 GCA_903914955.1 uncultured Chloroflexota bacterium
AGCATGTTCAACATGTCGGTTACTGCGCACATTTTGGGAGGCTGTCCAATCGGTGTGGATGCACACAGCGGCGTAATAGACTCGCGCCATGAGGTCTTTGGCCATACCGGGTTGTACGTGATGGACGGTTCGGCCATCCCCGCCAACGTCGGCGTCAATCCCAGCCTGACCATCACCGCCCTGACCGAACGCGCCATGAGTTTGTTTCCTAAAAGTGTGGATTAGTTTCTTCCTCACGTTTGCTACACAATAAAGCAAATTATTCAGCAGTGCGAAAAGTGAATTGCACCAAAGGAGCACATCAGTAAAGCAATGAACCCGTATTCCCACAGGCAGGTCACATGTAGTACTGGTCAAAGCCGATATTGAAGACCGCAAGATCACCATCGCAATTGATGGAGTTGAACACACCTGCCGTGATGCCAGCGGTAGCACGATCATTGTTGGTGATGAAAACGAAGTGAAGAAGTAAAGCGATTAATACATCCCTGATTTATCTGGAGATTACCATGTCCCATCTTTTCGAAACTCTGACCATCAAAGACGTCACATTACGCAATCGGATTGGCGTTTCGCCGATGTGCATGTACAGTTATCAAGATGGATTTTCCAACAGCTGGCAGGTGATTCACCTGGGAGCGCGCGCAGCAGGCGGCGCAGGTCTGATCATTGCAGAAGCCACCGCCATTGACCCAATTGGACGGATCACACCCTATGATGTTGGCATTTGGTCGGACGAGCACATCGAGCCGCTCTCTCGTGTGACTCGCGCCATCAAAGAGAACGGGGCTGTGGCTGGAATTCAAATCGCGCATGCAGGCAGAAAGGCTGGCTCGAGACGCCCGTGGGATAGTGGAAAGCCGCGCCAATCCGACGAACTGCCTAGTTGGCAGGGAGTTGGTCCCAGCCCGATTGCGTTCAACGATGACTATGCCGTTCCGCATGAGCTGAGCGTGGATGAGATTCGTCAGACCCAAGATTCATTCCGCGCCGCCGCTGGGCGCGCGTTGTCCGCTGGTTTTGAATGGCTCGAAATCCACGCGGCGCATGGCTATCTGCTTCACAGTTTTTATTCACCCATCTCCAATCAACGGACAGATGAATATGGCGGCAGTTTTGAAAACCGCGTTCGATTCCTGTTGGAGACCGTCCGTGCCGTTCACCAAGTGTGGCCCGAACGCCTCCCGCTAACTGTCCGCATTTCAGGCACGGATTGGGTCGATGGAGGTTGGAGCGTGGGGGATTCTGTCCAACTTGCTCGGCATCTCAAAGCGGAAGGAGTTGACCTGATTGACTGCTCCTCTGGCGGCGGAGTGGCGCAAGCCAAAGTCCCCGCTGGACCTGGTTATCAAGTTCCCATCTCCGAAGCCGTGCGGCACGGCGCAGATATTCTTACCGCAACGGTGGGCTTGATCACCGCACCGGAACAGGCAGACGAGATCATCCGCAACGGGCGCGCCGACCTGGTCTTGCTGGGGCGTGAAATGCTGCGCGATCCGTACTGGGCACTTCATGCCGCTCAGTCACTCAAACAACCTGCATCCGTTCCATCACAATACCTGCGTGCCTTCTAAGAGGGTAAGCCGTGAATATTTATCCGCTGGTGGCATCAAACCGTTTTGGGCAAAGTCCGCCACAGTATATGGATGCAGAAAAATAAAATGACAAACGACTCTAACCTATCAGACGGAAACGATCCATACCGCGAGATCATCCTCCCGGATAAGAGCGTTTTCTATGCCACGTATTGGGATCTATGGATTTCGATTCTCCTCTCCGCTCAATTTGGTGGGGATTGGGAATCAATGCTCAACCATTTCCGCGAGCAAACCAGAACGCCCTCCTGGCAGCGAGACCATGCCGAAGGGATGATCAATCATTTAGGCCACTTGCGCAGAACACTAGAAAAGACTGGTTTGGCTACTGATGATCTTTTGAAGAGCGCCACTCCGGATTTCCTGAAAAAACAGAAAGCCAAAGCTAAACGCAAGGTGCTGGAATTTAGTTTCAAGGAGCAGGAGAGAAGTAAGTGGATGATTGAGACGCCGCGTCGCCAACGCGCTTCCCGCGCCTTGCGCGGCTATTGGAAAAAATTCCCCATCTCCCCGCTAATCTTTGCTGCGGACTTGGTAGCTATTTTCAAAACAGGCAAATATTATCTCGAAAAAGAATCCTTCAAACTGGAAAGCAAGCTATCCAACTTCCTGACCAAAAAGGAATCGCATCTAGACGTTCCCAGTCAACTGACGTTATACCGCGCGTTTTTGACCGTAGTCCTGGAAAATATGAATGGGGTGGATGTTTCTTATGGGGTGATTGGCGACCTCTATGAAAGCGTCTTCGAAACTTATTATCAATTGGATCGCACCCAGATCAACCTGCCACTGGAAACCTACTTCCAGGATTTGCTCGAACTATTGATTTGGGAAGATTACGCCCTAACTTATCGCAACCAGCCAGATTTCTTTGCCAGTCTTTCCAAATCGGAAGCCCTCCTTGTCGAAGCCATCCTGCGCAAGCAGTGGCAGGAACTAGCTGATTTGGGACTGGGCTACCAATCTCAAAAGGCGCTGACCATGCTGGGGTTGCTGTATGCCACACAAACCATGTTCGATCGATTTGTCCCGATAGCCAAAGATATGGGAACCGATGCCTGGCAGCGTATTACTACACTGTCTGGTGCAGCTGAAAAACACAAACAATATGATCTCGCGCTGGGTGTATACGAAGCCAGCCTGCGACCCGGCATGCATGAAGACTACTTGCGTAAAGAATATGAAAAACTCAAGGAACGGATTCAGAAGTTACCGAAGAAAAAGAAAATTCTACAGAGGAATATAAAATGATCGAACACACCTACACCGAACCCGTTTCAAAGCTGCTGATATTGGGCAGTCCCGATAATCGAGGATGGCGTGATTACTTAAAGATGGGATTCACCCGTGAACATATTCCTGAATTGATTCGTTTGGTTGAAGATAAAAAACTACGCTGGATGGAAAGCCCGTCCGATCTCTCCGAAGAAGATGACGAAATCACCGAATGGTACGGTCAAATTCACGCCTGGCGCACGCTGGCACAACTCAAAGCCGAAGAAGCGATCCCTGCTTTGTTAAGTATCTTGCAAGAAATAGATGATTACATGGACGATTGGTATGGAGAGGATTCTTTCAAAGTCTTCCCAATGATCGGACCCGCTGCGATCCATCTATTGGCGGAATATCTTTCTGATACCAAACATGGAACTTGGGCGCGTGTTGCCGCCAGCGCGTCCCTTGAAAAAATGGTGAAAGAACATCCCGAAACGAAGGAAGAATGCGCGGCAGCCATTGTCGCCGCGCTGCAAATTTACAAAGATAACGACGAGTCCCTCAATGGTTCCCTAATTTCTGATCTCGTGCAAATGGGCGCTGCCCGCGAACACCTCGATTTGATCGAGGAAGCATTCAAATCAGGCAACGTGGATGAATCCGTTGACGGTGACTTTGAAGATACTCAAATCAAGTTGGGATTGAGGGAAAAGCGCAGCAAGCCGCGCTTAAATCCATTTTTCTTCAAAGGGGACCGGATAGTCGTGGATAAAAGCCATCCCATTATCCAGAAAGAAATAAAGAAGATACAGAAGGAAAAGAACAAACACAAACAGGAAAAGAAATCGCGCAAGCGGAATCGCAAAAAATAACGCAAATAACGCAGAGAAATTATCCATGCCATCTTATCCACAAGTCACCCTCTCCACCCTCGAAGCCTTGTACCGGCTTGGAAAAAACATCTGCGGCGAAGTTGAAAAGTTTCAACCAGATTTCGTCATCGGACTCGCTCACTCAGGTTGGATGCCGGTTGTTGTGGCGCAAGCATTATGGGCGGAGACCAGAAGCGCATCATTCCCTGCATCCACGCGCACGATTATCGGTCAGGAGAAACATGAAATCTATCATGCGCGCTACGGGACATCCCGCCCCGCATTTTGCTTCGGCGAATGTAGCTGGGGAGAGCCGGGACGCCTTGGTCACTATCTTGCATGGGCCGCTGATCACACCGCATGGCGGAAAACGCTCCTTCAACAGATCAAACTGGTTTTAGCCACAGAACCGAAACGCATTTTAGTGGCAGATGACATCTTTGGCGGCTATCGTTCGGGATTCGCTGCGCTGGCTTTACTGGAGTCGCCTTACCCAAATGCAGAGGTCTACATGTGCGCGGGGCATAACGACCTGACGGATAGTTTTGTGGCCGGCTGGCTAGAGGAATTTATTCCGCCGCTGGCAAAAGAGATCAAGGAGCGCGGGTCGAGTCACTGCGTGGGCGGATGGGTGAGTCCGCGCGGCAGGTGGAGGGGCTGTTTGAGTCCGTGTTGAGTCAATCGTTTTCAAGTTAGTATTCAAAAGGAGATCATATGACTAAAGAAGGTTTTGAAAGATTAGAAGAATTATTTCCAAGAATTGTGAATTTGATGCCCAAGAACGAGTTTGACTCTCATGATTTTATTTTGGTGCTGGCACAAAAGTATCAAAAGTTATATGTCCAGTTATTGTATGTATATAAAGACAACAACCAACCTTTCCAATCAGTTCACAAGGAAATTCCCAAGAGACTCAAAAAGCGAGTTGACTTGGTTGAACATGTTATTCGCAAACATTCCAGCAAAAATATTTTCGGACTAGAGAATAGCTGCGCAGTTTGGCGCAAAGTGAAGTAGTAATTATGCAAGAAGAGTTTGCGGGCGTGGTGGCGCGGGTCGAGCCGCTCCCGCTCGCTTCGCTCGGGGACTTCGTGCGGGGGCGGATGGGCGAGTCCACGCGGCAGGTGGAGGGGTTGTTTGAGAGTCTGTTGAGTAAGAGTTTTGGAGGAGTACAACTATGAACATTGGACTTGGTGCATATGACATTTTTTCTCGCATTGTTCCAGGCGGTTTTTATCTAATAGCCTTTGGTGAAACCGCAAGAGTCTTAGGCTGGATCAAAGTAGATATAAATAACTTGAAAGATGTTGGGCTTCTTCCATCTGTGATTTTATTATTAATGGCGTATGTGGTCGGATCAGCAATGGAAAGAGTAGGGGCAGCTTGGTCACGTTTCTTTGGAAAAAGCGGAACAAGTACGCGTGTGTTGGAGAGCATCAAGCAAAAATACGCGGACCGATGGACAATTGAATTTGATGACAAAGACTGGTCGGTTTTGCGATCATATATCTATCTTCATAATCCTTCTGTAGCAGCAGACGCAGATAAGTTTAATGCCTTAAGTATTATGCTATTTAATCTAAGTTTTGGTCTCGCAATTCTCGGAATGTGTGAAGTAATTCAATACGTCAACACGATGAATTTGCTATTCCTGCTTCTATCTGCATTTCTGTTGTTTCTCTCCTATCAAGTAGCAACCCGCGCAAAAAGGCAGAGCGAGTGGTTTTATAGTTATATCTTTGAAGCTATTCTTGCTTACCGGCTAAATTTAGAAGAAAGAATAAAGCCAGTAAAAACAAAGGTGAACCGCAAAAATGTATAGAAACCAGTTTGTGGGCGTGGTGGCGCGGGTCGAGTCGCTGCGGGGGCGGATGGGTGAGTCCACGCGGCAGGTGGAGGGGCTGTTTGAGTCAATGTTGAGCGAGAGTTTTGGGAACTGAAGGAGACAATATGCTGTTTGAGCCATTAACCATCATTCGACTTTGCGGAATAGCAGGTATTCTCGGTGCACTCATCACTGGAATAGGCGACTTGCTGTATTATCACATTCCCAATTCCAAACAAACACTCGCTGAACGGATGTCCAGCCTACCCCAGACGCGTTTGGTCACAGCGGGAACATTGGGATTAATTGGAAGTTGGCTGTATCTACTAAGTACATTCCACATCTATTACGCTTTTCTGCCTTTTGGAATAGGCTTCGCGTTTGCAGTCTCGTTCTCCTTCGCCTTGGTCGCTGTTGCGTATGGGGTCGGGCATGCGTCGTATTATGCAATTGGGAGCAGCGCAAAAGTGGCGCGGGAAAATAACCTGGATGTCGAGTCTGCTGGCAAAACAGGTGAAGCACTCTTTTCACGCATTGTGCTGATCACTTATTTCCCTGTAGCAGTTGCCATGCTGCTTATGTTATACGGCATTGTTTCAGGACGTTCCGCCTACCCGCTTTGGATGGTGATCTTCCTGCCGATAGTTCCATACCTGCTTCGTGCACCCGTTCTGAAAATTTTGCGCGGCAGGGCGCACGAACTCGTTCGCGACTCGTATGATAATTTCGTTTTGTTGGTATTCTTTCTCGTATCAACCATAGTATTATGGATCAAATGACGCCAGAGTTTGCGGGCGTGGTGGCGCGGGTCGAGTCGCTGCGGGGGCGGATGGGCGAGTCCACGCGGCAGGTGGAGGGTTTGTTTGAGTCAGTATTGAGCGAGAATATTTCCTGATAACTTGAAAGTAAAATTCGGCCATGCCTACTACTTACACCAACCGTAAAGGTTTTACCTATTTTCTCAACAGAGGCGTGACCAAAACAGGCAAGCCGCGCTATTATTTTGCAAAAGAACAAAAAGATGAACCTGTGGAAGAAATTCCTGCTGGATATGAAATCGAAGAAAGCGTAAATGCGATTGTGTCGTTGGTCAAGGCGCGTCCGCATTTGATCCACCCCGACGAATCTGCCAGCGTGGATGCGGTATTAAAGAAGCACCCCAAAACAAAGAATTATCGTGTGGCGATCAAATCTGATCAGATCATGATCTATGAAGGCATTGGAGGCGGAATCGATAGCATGCGAATTATTTTTGGGCAGGCTGGACTAAATATAGAAGGGGTGAAGGAACGCCTGCAAGTGGAACTGGATCGCTACACTCAGTTCACGCCCGTCATGCGATTTGTTTTGGACGACCATGAGACTCGCGAATATCATGCCGAGCGTTGGTGCTACAGCGGCAGCATTGACGATTGGATCCACGTAGGTCATTCTGGAAAAATAGACAAGCTGGCAAAAAGGTTAATTCCAAAACTTGGCACGGATGGTTTTTTTGAACTCTATTAAATAAAAAGGATCAACCTATGACACCAAAACAATGGATGTTCGATCCCAATTCAGGTGGTATCAAAATCCCGCCCACGGTTCAAGCGGATGTGGAGAAACGAATCCGCGCGATTGCAGAGAAGGAATTCAAAGGCAAATATACGCGTCTTGAGATTCGTTTCAAGAATCAATTCTGTTACATTGACGCGTATACCGAGCCCGTTCTCACCGATGGCTGGCCTCCCGCAGATTGGGATGAAACTCGTGAAGAATATGCCGAGCGCATCCGCAATACTCCCAACCATCTTTGTCGCTTGCGTTATTTCGGCAATGACGAATGGGGATTTGCTTTTTATACATACAGCCATGAGAAATATGAATTGTCCGTGTATGATGATGGTCAATTCACAGGCAAGCCGGAACGCGCTTTTCTAATTTCAGCAAATATATATTTGAATGAATGAGGTGAAACACAATGCCAGGAAAACATAAAAAGAACAAAGTTCCCCGTCTGCCCAAAACGAATTTGCAAATTCCAATCTCTCGCATCCGCCCAATACAAATATTGGGTCCACGCTATTATCTTAAACGAGCGCGCGAATATCCAATATTGGGTTGTTGGGTCATTCAGGGTTGGAGGGAAGAAGGAATCACAAACGTTGTCGTTGCCCGCCAGCAGGACGCTGATAAAGTCATTTTTGCTTCATGCCTCGTGGATCTTTATTGCCTCGGCATTAAAGACGCGTATGCTAATGCAGATTATCCATTGAAGAAATTTCAGAGTGGATTACCCAAAATGTGCAACGGCGAGCCTGAATCTTGTTCCATTGAACTTGCGCACGAGATCATTTACAGCGGAATGGAGTACGCGGCACGATATGGTTTCAACCCGCATATTGATTTCACCGCACAATTTTGTGACCAGGTGCTCGACCCGCCAGAGACTCATCCGCGCATAAATAATGTAATTTTGGGCAAAGACGGTCAGCCGTTCTATATCTCTGGTCCCCATGATGATGACCGCAAGATCCATTCTGTTATCAACACCTTGATGCGCACTGCAGGCGAAGGGAATTTCCATTATCTTGCCGGGATCAGCCCAACAGCACTCTTCGATGATTAAGATGATTTCGGAAAAGTCCATAAAATCATGGAAGAACAAGCCTGTCCTCGCAGTATTCCGGGGAATTTTTTAATTACTTTCGCCAGCTCTTTATCGTAAGTAGTTATCCCATAAAACAGCACTACAATACAGATACAATTTTCAAAGGAGAATTATGGATAAAAGAAATGAAATTGAAAGCGGTTGGGCAATTGAACCAAGGCGTGGTGTGTATCACTTTGAACATGTTTCCAAAGAGTTTGCGGAAGAACACATGTTCAAAAACAATGATGTTTACGTTGTCGAAACAATTAATTGGTCGCTCGCAGATGAAGAGGCGAAAACTGTTCACTTCAACAAGTATTTTGCTTTTGATCTACATGCTGCTATAGCGATTGCTGTCGAAATACAGCTTGCATCATCTTCCATTCCAGAAAATTTTGCAGGCATTCGCGTTGCAACACAAGAAGAATTCGACATATTAACGAATGTCTATGAAAGTTTCGATTCTCAAATGCCCAAGGCTATTTCTGACGACGAA
>CAIWRB010000285.1 GCA_903914955.1 uncultured Chloroflexota bacterium
GCCCGCTTCTGGGAGGAATGGGAGATCTGAACTTCAACCCTCACAATAAACCTGCGGAAATTTACATTCGAGCATTCTACAAGGGGCAGGAACCTGACCCCCTACCAGCGCTACCGACCCAGGTTGATGAAAATCTATTAAAAATTTCCTATTGGATTTTCAACGACAAACTGGAAAATGGTACAGTATTTGGCCCCTGGGCAGGAAATGGATTGGAAGAAATCGTAGATGATCCAATTAATGAACGAGGGAAGGTGATCCGAGTGAAAATACTTAATCAATGGGATGGAATTGACCTCCAAATGTTGAATGTAATCAACCTTCGTGAATATGATTTCCTGGAAATGTACCTGTATGCGCCACAATATGAGCCAAACCTAGACATGACGTTTTCCGGCAAATTTGAAGAGATTGTTCCTTTTGTTTATCTACGGAACTTTATAGATCATGAACCACTTGTAGACGGCAAATGGCACCGGATTTCAGTTCCGCTTAAATTACTTTATCCCGAGGGTCGTCCAGATAAAATTAGCGAAATTACTTCTATGGTTTTCCTGCATATGTGGCCTGGTGAGGCGAAGCCCCTTTCTTTTTATCTTGATGATATCAGGTTGGTCAAAACATCAAAATAAATGTTGCCCTTCTCGACACATGACAGTTTACTGAATGCAACCATGCGGCCCTTTGCATTCGCGGGCTTAGAAAAATATCTGACATCAAAGAAGAATAACACTTGTCCTATATAAATCGCTATAAAATAATCCATTCTTCTACAGTTTCGCCTTTATATTTCTTGCAAAATGAGGAGTGGAAAAATAAATATTTTGATTTCTATTTGCTTTTTTCTAAATTTATCTTGATCACATTTGCAAGAAATGCATCAATAACTTCCGGAGCACTTTGATATATCGTTTGCGGGGTCTCTCCGACAGGCACCCCGAGCGTGACGCTTGACCAATAGACCAGGTTATCTTTCAGCAATACCAGATCGAAGACCGCGTGACCGTTTGGATAATTGCCGGCATAGACGGCGAATTCTCCATCCATAGTTAGTGTTGAGTTGACAGCCTGCTCACCTTCGACAAATTGTCCATCCCTGAACATGGATTTGACTACACCATCAAACGAAATCCCCGTTGTAACTTTGAAAATACAATTCATTCCTTCGTTTGGAGTTGCGCTCCAACTCACTCCCTGAAAGGTACGGCAGATCCTATTCTCGCCAGGAGTATCCTGTACTGATTTCCATTCCATGATCCCAACGTCTGACGAGATGGGAATTAATTCGTCTGTTGTAACAAGCCAGTCCATGGACAAGCTGACTTCACCGCTGTTTGATACAGGATTGGGCGGCGCTGGGTTGGGCATGATCGCCTTTGTAATTGTCTGACAGGCTAGCGCGGGCAAAACGAGAAGTACGATGGCAAGAAGTTTGAGTGACCGTCGATTGTGTCTCATTGTTTATCTCCTGGATTTATTGAATACTATACAAGACTTTTTTGCATAATACAAGCAGTAGTATTAATTGTCTGATCGCTCAGACTTTATTTTGAATAAGCTGATTTGAGCGCATTTTTAGATAATAAAGATGTCGTCGGTAGTTGGATTTACTCGTGCGCTCATTCGCTTCAAGTTTCGAATTCCTTTTGGGCTCGAGCAGACTATTTGGTAAATTTGAAAAAATTCACCCAGGAACTTGAAATGAACTACTATTATCTATAAGTTCCCCCATCTCCTTCTCACGGCATGTCAGTCTGATGAATCTACCGTTTCAACTCAAACCCGTTTACTGCTTCCGTGTTAGGAGCGTATTCGCCAGTTGACGAATTGCCTTCCCAGCCTCGCCCCGTGGATTCGCTTGATCCAAATATTCCAAAGCCTTTTGAGTCTCAACTTTTGAAGTTTCTTCCGCGAAATTTTTAGCTCCTTCGTCCTCAAGCAGAGTCGCCACGGCTTTTACTTCTCCCATTGATATCGGTCCTTGCGACCATCTTTCAGCGAATTTATTATGTTTTCCAAGCCCGTAAAGGATCGGTAGGGAGTTTTTGCCTTCCACGAGATCGCTCGCAGTAGATTTTCCGATTAGCGCTTCATCGCCCCAAATCCCCAAAATATCATCCTGAACCTGGAATGCCAGCCCAAGATGCCAGCCAAAGAGGCGATAGGCTTCCTGTTCGTCCTCGCTGGCGGATCCAAGCAATGCGCCTATGTGTGTGCAGGCAGAGAGCAGGGCAGAGGTTTTTCCGCCGACCATCGGCCAGTAATCATCAATACTCAGGTCATTTCGATCTTCGTAGGACATATCCATGAATTGGCCACGTGTTAGCTCAAGAAGGCTGTTGTTCAGAATGCTGGCCGCCTTGCTAACAACGTCAGCGGATTGATATTCCATCAAATCCAGGATGGCTTGATTGGCAATTACGAATAAAGCATCTCCAACGTTGATCGCCATTGGCGCGCCCCAATTGACCCAAACCGTATTGCGGCCGCGTCGTTTGTCTGAATTATCCTGAATATCGTCATGTACAAGGGAGAAATTATGGACAAGTTCGATCGCTGCAGCTGCTGGTTTGGCGCACAGCCAATAAGGAGTTGCTATTGTTTCACTTTTTTTCATTTCATTTTCACAAGAAGCTGTTGTGAGCAGGACAAGTAATGGTCGTATCCGTTTGCCCGTTGCTTCAGAGCCTGCTCCTTCACCGGTCCAGCCCATGTGATAGGTAAGCATCTCATGGAATTGTTTGGTGCGCGGTTGATCCAGCCGCGCCACCTGTTTTTGAAGTTCTGATTCGATTGCTTCGAGCATTTGTTTCTGAATATTCATTTGTTAATTCCGGTTTGTGTAGAATTCACCCAAAAAGACATTCAAATCTTTATCCAGCTGTTCAGGAGAATTGAACTGGATGGTGTTAAAACCTAATTGTTTTGCAGTCTCAATATTTGGGAGTGAGTCGTCAATGAATAAGCATTCTCGCGCTTCACGTTTGATCTGTTCTAAGGTGAGTTGATAGATGGCAGGGTCTGGTTTGATAACTTTATGTTCGCCTGAAATAATGATTTCGTCAAAGATCTTTATAAAATCGTAGCGGGCTTGAATGATCGAAAATTTCTCGACAGAGAAATTGCTCAGTAAATAAATATTCCAGCCCGATCTTTTTAGCGCCTGCGCGATTTCTATCGTGCCGACAATTGTCTCTGGGATGCATTCTTCCCAATACGTATCATAAGCCTGAATAAGTTCTGAGTATTGCGGAAATTCCGCTGAGAGTTCGGCCACACCTTCTATAAATAGACGGCCTGCATCCTGGCGCGCATTCCATTCGTAAAAACGAATCTCTTGCAGAAAAGAGTCGACAGCTTCAGGAGTGGGGAAGAATCGCTTGTACAGGTTGTGAACATCCCATTTGATGAGGACATTGCCGAGGTCAAAGATAATGGCCGTGATCGGGTACTTCATTTATTGAATTAATCTCCTGCTTTATTTTATCCGATTCATGCAGAAGCGGTATAATCCCGCACTTGATATTTAATGCCCATATTTGATCTTGGAGAAAAATCTTGAGCCGTGTGATCAACCCTGATTCTGTTGGAAAAGAACGAACTCGTTTAACGAAAGGCATTGTTTTGTGCATACGAGAATTGGCAAAACAGACTGCGGTTACGCCGGAAGCGAAAGACCTGGCGGCGTACATCGCGCTGGCGTTGCAGTCCATTACGGATGGAATTGATGTTTCTGTGGTTGCGTGGGAAAAACGTGACTATTGGGTGAAGGCTGATAAATTCCGGATGGAATGGATGTGGGCGGGTCAATCAGCAGAAAAAATGAAGGCCGCTGTGCTGGAAGATGATTGGGCTGCCGTGGCCATGCTTATGCCGCAGATCGCTTCGAGGTTTAGCAAGGTGGTCGTTTCAGATAATCATCGCTTGGGGAAACCATGGACTGGGGCGTATACATTGCTGGCGTTTCATCGGAAATTATAGTTATAAATTTTCCGCTGTTATAAAACAAAATCGTCGAGCACCTGAGTGCTCGACGATTTTGTTTATCTTTCAGGCTTTTTGTGACTACTCCCCACGCCTAAAGGCGGGGGCTTCTAGGGCAAAGCCCAGGCTCTCTAGTCCGAGAGCTTCTATGTTTAGTATACTACAAGCAAAACCGTTCCTTA
>CAIWRB010000286.1 GCA_903914955.1 uncultured Chloroflexota bacterium
CGCGCTGGCGGCTTATCCCGGTGCCAATATCCTCGCTCCAACTCCCGCTGATCTGAGCAAGTCGAAGCGCGGAGAATTTCTTTCACGGGTGGCCACCAACGATTGGGACATCATCATCGTTCCATTTTCATCGTTCAAGTTACTGCCCGTTTCCGCTGAGACACAATCTGATTTCTATCAGCGTGAAATTGATACGCTGTTCGACTATCTCTCGGAACTCAAGGCGGACAAATCTCCGACGCGCGCGATCAAGGAGATCGAAAAAAGCATCAAGCGTTTTCAGGTGAAACTCGACAACCTGGCCGATATGCGCAAGGATGACGAGAAGACCATCACCTGGGAGGAGCTGGGTGTGGATATGTTGATCGTCGATGAATTCCACTTTTTTAAAAATTTGTATTTCTCAACCCGCATGACCCGCATTGCCGGGCTAACCAACACCGACAGCCAGCGGGCATTTGATATGTTCGTGAAGTTCAGTTGGACGCAACACAACAGCGGCAAGGTCATCGGGCTGACGGGTACGCCCGTTACCAATACCCTGGCTGAGTTTTTCACTATGCAGAGATACTTCCAACTGGAAACTTTGCAGGAACTCGGCCTGTCCCATTTCGATGCCTGGGCGAATCAATTCGCACTGGCAGAGGCGGGATTGGAGATGACACCTGATGGATCAGGCTTCCGCATGAACACGCGCTTTCGAAAGTTCGTGAATGTGCCCGAGCTGATGCAGATCTGGTTTCAGGTCGTTGACGCGAAACGCGTTGATGATCATTCCGGGATCGAGCATCCTGACCTGTTTGAAGGAAAGCCTGTGAAGGTCTTAACCGACGGCGGGAAGGAACTCTTGGATTATGTCTCCACTCTGGCGGAGCGCGCCGAGAAAGTTCGCGCGCGGCTGGTGAGACCTGACGTGGACAACATGCTCTGCATCACCGGGATCGTACCCGCGAAGCGTAACTATTTTCCTACTGACTATGAGTTGATTTTGTGTCTTTTTAGGTGCTTTTCCTGTAAAGACTTGCTCATTTTATGCGGGGACACTGAGACTGTCTAGCAATTGATGGCAAATTTCGTTAAAGTCGAGACAAATGTCCATTTCTGTCCACTCGTGACACGCAGAGCACTGTTTTACTTCACCAGTCTGGGAGGATGAGTCAAGTAGCCAGCACAAGCCAGCGTATATCCTTGATCGTTAAAAAGGCAGTATTCATAGAACTGTCATTTGCGTTATACTTTGGCTATGCCTGACCCAAAAGACAATTATAAACTTTACATGGAGCATGCTGATGAGATGCTCAAAGTCGCGGATGAAATTCTTCGCACTGAACATTACTCTTCAGCATGCAATCGAGCCTATTATGCTATTTTTTATGCGGCAAGTGCGCTTTTGTATTCAAAAGGAAAGTCTTTTGGGAAACACAGCGCTGTGCTTGCGTTTTTTCGACAATACTTCATCAAGACAGGCGAACTTGATCAGAAGTGGAGCGACGACTATGAATTTATTATGTCAAGCCGTCAGACAGCCGATTATGAATTGTACGATCATTTAGAAAAAGACCAGGCTGTTGAAGTTGTTATGAAAGCACGCGCATTTGTTGAGGAAGTTGAAAAATGGTTACGAAAGCACGAACTTCTTTAAATCTATCTTCAAGGGAAAGAACAGCTGTTAGGGATTTTCTCACCGCGGTTCGTATGGCATATGGCGAGAATATTCAGTATACGGCGTTGTTTGGTTCAAGGGTTCGCGGTGATTCATTACAAAATTCCGACATCGATGTTTTGCTGATTGTTACAGATGATCACTGGAAGGTTCAGCAATCTATCAGCAAGATCAGCTCGGAAGTTTCGTTGAAATATGATGTGGTACTGGATGTGCGTATTATCAGCACATCCCGTTGGCAGTATTATGCTGAAATTCAAGCGGGGTTATATCAAAATATTTCCAGAGAAGCGGTGCCTTTGAAAGTGCGTATAAAGCATGCAGATACTTTAGTTCATAGGGCGGGATAAATCCCTATGTTTGTTACTTCTTTTATCCGCCCGGATTTGAGCGGTAAAAAAAAGATTTTCATGCTACTTTACTCTCATCTCATAATTTCACGGGAACAGCATGATTGGCAAATTCCTTCTCTGGCTAAAAGAGCGCATCAAACATTGGACAAAACCGGCATCTTCAATCCTAATCATCGCGTACCGTGCAAAAACCTCATCCCAAGTAATTTACTCTAGAAAAACAGCATCCTTCCTCCAGTCGCGCTGAGTTGGTAAAATGGAGCCATCTCTCACTTTGGAGCACAAAATCAGATGGGTTGGTTCATTCTCAAGCACATTTTCTCCACCCTTTTAGCCATCCTCAACGTCAGACGATTATCCGATCAGGAAAAAGATTTGGAAATCCTGGCGTTGCGTCAGCAACTATCCATCTTGCAACGTAAACTCAATCACCCGATTAAACCCAGCAAGATAGAGAAATTGACCCTGGCCGTTTTGACCGCCAAGTTCAAGCAGACGACGCGCCAAACCGAAAATCAACTCCGGGATGTCATCCGTATCTTCGAGCCCGAAACCGTGCTGCGCTGGCATCAGGAACACTGGTTCGCCGAAAATGGACTTATCCCAACAAAAACAAAGGTGGACGGCCATCGATCAGCAAGGAAACTGAAAGCCTGATTCTCCGTCTCGCTCGAGAGAACTCCCGCTTGGGATACGGCAAGATTGCGGGTGAACTTCTCAAGTTGGGCTTACAGGTCTCCCTGACAACAGTACGCAATGTGCTTGATCGGTGCGGTCTTCAACCAGCGCCTGTTCGGAATGGATCCATTGGTTGGCGTCATCTCATGACCCACTACAAAGAACAGATCCTGGCGTGTGATTTCTTCACAGTGGAAACTGTCTTTCTTCATACCATATACGTGCTTTTCTTCATTGAATTGGGATCGCGCCGCGTCCATTTTGCTGGTATCACCACCAACCCCAATCAGGTATGGGTTACGCAACAAGCCCGACAATTGGTTTGGGAACTTTCCGACAGAGAAAAGCCATTGCGGTTCTTGATCCATGACAATGACAGCTCTTTTTGCCCAGCCTTTGATTCTGTTTTTGAGTCC
>CAIWRB010000287.1 GCA_903914955.1 uncultured Chloroflexota bacterium
ACGTCTTTTGCGTTTAATGGGTTGAAGAAGTTTTAGCGTCGCGTCTGAATTCTAGGGTGAATGCTGAGTCCGATTACCAGATCAAAGTTCTCATGCAGGCTTGGTTTCTGAGAATGCTGTGTTAAGAGTTTTTGCATTACGGAACTTCCGCTGTTTTTATGACCAACTTTACTTCATCAATAAATAGTTTTATCCCTCCTACATTTCCGTTTTGGGCGATGATGCTCTTTTGGATCCGATCAATATATGGACAGCGAATGGTAAACACCTTTTCTCGGCCTTTTGTGGCCACCGTGTAGGAATACACTTCCGGCTGCGTATTTTCAACTTTCCACATTTCCGAATAATTCGCGCCCACGCCGCTGATCATAAATGGCAGTTCCCCTTTTTCACTTTGCGCATGCGCCTTGATTTCAACTGAAACCGTGCCGGGCGGAAAATCATAAGGATAATACAAAGTATCTGAGCCCCAGATCACAACTCGGCCATTATCGATGATCGGAAGGTTAGTCCCTTGGCTGGCAATTGAAAATTTGCTGACCGGAATATTTAACTCAGTTGTAATCGCCAGTTCATCCAACGCAGCGGAAATCGTTTGCTCTGCCATAGCCCATTCAATATTTTGCAGGTGATGATTAACCAGGGCAAGATAATCATGGCCTTTGCTGACGAATTCAGCTTCCGATTTGGATTCCCAGTACCCGACCAGCTTTTCCAGCTTGGTTTTTTGTTCAAGTAACTGTTTGTTTGGTTGAAAAATGATAGTTTCGCTTGTAGATTTTTGTTCAGTTACATGCACTTGCGTGAGCATACTTTCCCCGGTTTTGGGGTCGGTGATCTTGATCTCATAATCACCTGCAAATCCTCTGAATAACATGTTCCCATCTATATCAGTCTTGTCGTCACCAGTTGTTGTCCAACTATTAATCAGTCTCTGCAATGTATAAAATGATTTTTTTGGACTTCCATCATCTCGAATCAATCCACCTTTATAAACAACAAAAGGGTCTGTGTCATTCGGCGTATCGATTGTGAAATACCAGGTAAGCCCCGTATTCGTTGGCTTGGCGAAGAAAATTGTATAGAATATTTCCAAATATTGAGCCTGTGTCTCTTCGGTCCAGGGAACATCCCAATAACCAAGTTGATTATCCTTGTGATCAGAAGACACTGACATCTCGGTCATATTCAATTTTTTCTTGCGAGGAGTAAGGATTTTTCCATAATTATCCCAACATTCACTCATGCTTGCCAGGGAGTCTCTTCCCATATAAAAATTATTATTTGCATATGAATTGTTATAAAACTGGAGACCAACCTGGTCGAAATCAATATTTCTATCCAGCAAACCCTGAACAATTTCCATGTCAGATTCCCATGATATTTCTCCGCAGGCGACGCCTAAATTTATTTCAATGACAGACGTGGGATCGTTATCACGAATAGCCTTGTTTGAGGTGTAAATTGACTGGTAATATTGTTCCTTGCTAAAATTGAGTGGATTGCGATGAACAAAATTTGGCTCGCCAATACCTTCCCAGACATCAATCGATGGCCCTATTTCTTTCACTGTACTAGCGATATATTCATACTCTTTTTTTTGAAATTCATCAAAGGATAAATTTTTCAAATATGGTGGGACATAGTTAGATCCACCTTCAGAATTCAAAATAAACAATCCGCTCGCCATGGTCTTATAACCAGCAGATCTTATTTCATCTATTCCTTGCCAATAATTAAGAAAATCAAATGTAAATTTGTTTTCTTGCGGTTGGATCCATTGCCATTGTGTTTGAAAGTCCCAGTAATTAATACCAGCCTCTTGGATTTTGCCGATTTGAGCGGGATAAATTACAGAGCCAAAAATAAAGTCATGGCTTATTTGCCTATATCCTACCTGATAGCCCGAGAGCGGGTTGCCGCTATCATCTTGAATTATTATTTGCAGGTCACCCTGGCGATAAAGGGGAATGTCGTTCAAAGCTTTTTGATAGACCTGTTCATCCGCGGGCGATAACTTGATCGGCGCATACAAAGCACTGGGAGTACTATTTACAGGCATGAAGGTCGGTATAGGTGTTAGCGTTGATGGAG
>CAIWRB010000288.1 GCA_903914955.1 uncultured Chloroflexota bacterium
ATCTCGATAAATGCGCCGCCACCCAGCTCGAGCTTTTGTCCTGCTTCGGCGCGGCTGGTAGGGATTCCTCTTTCAGCGAAGAATTTATCCAATGCTTGAGCTGAGAATGAGGCTTGCATATTTCCACTCCACAAAACATTTTCGGGTGGATATCTTTCCATCACACGCGGTAGTGCGGCCAGTTGATTCTCCTGCGTAGACGCGATCACGAGCCAATCGAGTTTGCGGCTAAAAAATGGAAGCCTTCTGCCGAGTTCATCGGAAAGTTCAGATGTGCTCGGTCCACCATTAATGAGCACATTCGTGCCTTCAGGTGTTTGGATGAGTACGGCATCGGCTGAACCAACTTCAAGGAAGGTGATATGAAGTTGACCGTCACCCGTGGTTGCGGTGGAACGCCAGACCACGACGGTGCATGCGAACATGATCGTGAGAGTCACTGTCAATGCGACGGTTCGAAGCGAACCTGCCAAAGAGTTGAACCATTCTTTAATGCGCTCCCAGTTGAAGGTCACAGCCAGAAGCGCGATGTAGAACGAAGAAACGATCCAGATGGAAGAATTCCCAAGGTAGATCGAGCCATGCGGCACACGATCAAATAGTTCCACCATGCGGATTGTGTACGCGGTGAATGGCCACGCGACCCACGCGATGAGTTGACCGATCGGCTGAAGGATCAGGCTGACGGAAACTGCCAATCCACCGAGGATCATCACTGCGGGCTGCACAAAAAGAATGAACGGATTGGCGACGAACGAAATGAGGGAGATACGTTTGAAATGATAGGCCATGATCGGAATGGTGGTAAGCTGCGCGGCGAATGTCAGGATAATGTTATCGTTGAGGACTTTGGTGAAAGTACTGTTGTCTCTTTTTGAAATTTTCGAGATCAGATTTCCGGTGAATTTTGAAAATGGCTCCGCGTAAAGGATAAGGCCCAGCGTGGCGAAGAATGAAAGTTGAAAGCCAACATCCCATAGCACCATCGGATTGATGACAGCCATAATGAACGCAACCACTGCAATCGCGTTCAGGCCATCGTTACGCCTGCCGAGTTGCCGCGCCAACAATGAAATACTTCCCATTAACGCGGCGCGCACCACAGCGGCTTCCGCGCCGACAAGGAAAGTATAAAACGCAATGCCGAGAATGGCAAAGAGTGCGCCGAGTCTTTCACCAAATATATGTTTGAACATCGAGAAGAAAATACCGGCGATGATGGCGATATTAAATCCTGAGATCGCGATGATATGCGCCGTTCCGGTGTTCTTGAACGCATTTTGTAATTCATGCGTAAGGCCAGTATCCACGCCCAGTAAAATGCCCGCGAGCAAAGATGCTTCGGGATCATTGAACAGGAGATAGGTATTCTGGAGCATTCTATCTTTTAGTTTATAAACTGCGGCTCTGATGGCGCTGCCGTCATTGCCCGGCAGAGTTGTCACCTCCGCAATAGACATGTACGAGTAAACACCGTCACGCGCCAGATAATCACGGTATGAAAATTCTTCATCTTCGGGCGGCCTTTTTAATTTTCCACGCACGCGCACGTGTTGACCGTATTCATACGATTGATTCTGCGAAACACGCACAAGCAAAACACCGGAGGCGGGCAGATCGCCGCTGCCGGAATCCACAGCTTCCACATTGAGTCGCAAATTTGTATAGGTGTCGCGGTAATCTGGAGGCTCTGCCAGTGTGCCGGTGACCAGCATTTCATAATCGCGGTCGTTATAAAAAGCGATGTGAAATGCGTCAATGACCGGCTGACGGAATTGAAACCACGCTGCGCCGAGGAAGAATGAAATTATAAGAAAGTTGACGAAAGGCGGAAGGCGAAGGAAGAAACTGGAGCTTGGGTTATTTGAAAATCGTGGAAGGCGGAAAAGAATCAAGGCCAGTAAAAGCGCAAGTGTGAAACCGATCCAGATATACATGGAAAGAGAAAACAGGCTGGCAATGACAATGCCTATAATAAAAGAAAGCGCTATCCATAATAATGGCATGGCGGAATTGTACATTAGAATTTTAGATTAAGAGGCTGTTTCCAGCGCCACAGTTGAGATCGCTAAAAGATATAGCCACAGAGGATACAGGGATTTTCAAGGGTTTCCTAAGCACTCTCTGTGGCTAAGTTTTTTTATTCTGCATCCTTGCACGCCCCAAGTTATAATCATCCCATCATGACAGACTCAAAACTTATACTCGTGACTGGAGCGACAGGCTATGTTGGCGGACGGCTGGTACCGAAACTTCTCGAAGCCGGATATCTTGTGCGCTGCCTCGTGCGCGATCCATCCCGTTTGCAGGGACGCGTCTGGCTCAATAAAGTGGAAGTAGTAAAAGGTGACGCTGTTTCGTCAGATGGTCTCACAGAAGTAATGCGCGGTGTATCTGTGGCGTATTATCTTATTCACGGAATGCAAGGCGGAAAACTTAACGCCGAACGCGATCTGCAAGTGGCGCGCAACTTCTCTCACGCCGCAGAGGAGGCAGGCATTGAAAATATTATCTATTTCGGCGAACTTGTTGACCCAGCCGGTAATCTCTCGCCTTATTTACGCGCGCGTCACGAAACAGGCTATTTGCTGCGCTATGGAAAAGTTCCTGTCACCGAATTTCGCGCAGGCATGATCGTCGGCTCGGGGAGCGCCCTTTTTGAAATGATCCGCTATCTAGTGGAGCGTGAGCCGCTGCTTATCTGTCCCGCGTGGTTCTTCTCACTGGCGCAGCCGATCGCCATCCGCGATGTACTTTCCTACCTCGTAGATGCGCTCAAGACTCCCGATTGCACCGGCCGCGTGATTGAGATCGGCGGGCCGACGCATCTCACCTACGCCGATATGCTTTTAAGTTACGCCAAAGAACGCAGCTTGAAACGCTGGCTGATTCCTACGCCGTTCAATGCGCCGCGACTTTCCGCATATTGGGTGCACATGGTCACTCCCATCCACTGGCGCATCGTGGCTCCCCTGATAGAGGGTCTGCGCGCGCGACTCATTGTCCGCGATGATACAGCCAGGAAACTGTTCCCGCAGATTAAGCCCGCCGATTTCCAATCCGCGGTGCATTATGCGCTGGGACGCATCCAAAGAGACAACGTCGAAACCAGTTGGTCAGACGCGCTCGTCACGACACTGGGCGATTTCAAGCCGTATCAATTCACTGTTGAAGAAGGCATGTTCATCGAGCGCAGACAAGTTCTGCTGGATATAAAAGCTGAATCGGTTTTTCGAGCATACATGGGAATTGGCGGTGAGCGCGGCTGGCTGTACATGAATTGGTCATGGGCTTTGCGCGGCTGGATGGATAAGGTTATCGGCGGCGTGGGACTGCGGCGCGGGCGGCGCCATCCCGATGAACTCCATGTGGGCGAAGCGCTTGATTTCTGGCGCGTAGAAACTATCGAGAAAAATACGCGCCTACGCCTATTGGCTGAGATGAAAGTACCGGGGAAAGCCTGGCTCGAATTCGAATCCCAGCCGCAGGATGATAAGACCCTGTTCACGGTCAGCGCTTATTTTGCACCACACGGCCTCAGTGGATTTTTATATTGGTACGCGATGTGGCCCTTTCATAAATTCATCTTCGACGGCCTCACGCGCAGGCTCGCCTCGCGCGCGCGCATATTAGGCCGGTAAATGTGACACGGAGCACGGACTGAAGTCCGCATAACACTGGTGAACAAATGTCAACTCTTTATTCTGTTCTCTTTCCTCTGATCGCATATCTGCTTGGTTCACTCCCCTTTTCGATCTGGGTCACGCGCTTCGTTAAAGGCGTGGATGTGCGTGACGCGGGTTCTGGCCATGCGACAACGACCAATACCATTCGTCAGGCGGGGTTTGGCTGGGGCGCGCTTGTCTTCGTGTTGGATGTGGCGAAGGGGTTTATCCCAACGTATCTTGCCTTTCATGCAAATAATATCCCGCCATATATTATTCCGATCACAGCCGCCTGCGCGGTGATCGGTCATTGCTGGCCGCTGTTCGCAAACTTCCGCGGCGGCATGGGATTGGCAACCGCAGGGGGAAGTTTGCTCGCTGTAAACCTGCTGGCGTTTCTAATTTGCCTCGGACTGCTCATCCTGCTTGTTCTCACAATTCGACATTCAGCCCGCGCGAGTGTTTTCGCGGGAATTCTCATCGCCCCCACATTATGGATCTTCAAAATTCACGATACAGCCTTTTGGGTTGCGCTCGGCGCGGGATTTGTAATCGCAGTCCGTTTTTTAATAGACTGGAATCGCAAATATAGTGAACTGTGGCTAGACCGTGAGAAAGCAGACAAAAGTGAGCGTAAGCAATAAACTAAAAGCATACAGGCAGCAAAAAGACTTCGAGGCTTTACGTTTTCGCGTTTAGTCCAAAAAGTTTAAATAAAAAGTGACTCAGCAAAAAAGTTGAGTCACTTTTATTCTCCCAATAGCCAGCCCAGAAAACCCGGTTTCTTATTTGCTATATCCTCCAGCCTCGGCATCGACATGATCACAACCGTTATGTTGTCGTGTCCGCCGCGATCGTTGGCCAGGTTGATCAACGACTCTGCCGCCATCTTAATATCTTTTTTTGAGCGGATGATCTTAAGAAGCTCATCATCCCAAACAAGATCGGTCAATCCGTCGGTGCACATTAAGATGGTGTCACCGGGTTCAAGATGAAATCCCTGATTGTTTTCGGACTCTTCATCGCTTTCTTCATCGTCAATTCGCAAACGAAAGTCCACATCAGGCAATCTGATACCACCCAAATATCTACGGATGACATGTACATTCGGATGGTCGCGCATTTGCTCGGTAGTGATGATGCCTTTTTCATAGGCTTCCTGTACCCAGGTATGATCAATGGTCAGGCGCTGGATCTGTCTGCCGCGTAAAAGATAAATGCGCGAATCTCCAACATAGGCCGTATACAATCTATTCTCAATGATCCAGACACAGGCGCAGGTCGAACCCATGCCTTCTTCCTCATCCTTGCCAGCCGAATGCGAAGCAATGGCCTGACTTGCATCCTGGATCGCGTTCTCAAGTATCTTGACAGGTTTCTTTGCGTTGCTTTCCCCAACACCCATGGTGATGTAGTTGACACCCAGTTCCGCCGCAACTTCACCAGCGCGGTGACCGCCGATCCCATCCGCAACGATCGCGAAAAGCGATGGACGTGAATCTTCCCTGCTCAGCTGGAACGATGAAACCGCATAACGGTCTTCATTGTTCTTGCCGGACATTCCGGCATGACTAAGTGCGGCTACATGAAGATGGGCAAGTGTGGAACGGATCATTCTTCAATAGGTTGAACGGTGATTTTTGGGCTTGAAACAACCGGCGGCACTGATACAGTGAACCGATAAATTAATTGGCCGAAGTGTACCATATCGCCGTGCGCAAGACGGCAACCTTCACGAGGAATGGGATCGTAATTCACCCAGGTGCCGGCGATCGAATTATTATCCAACAATAAAAAGCCTCCATCATCCGTTTGCCTCAACCGCGCATGAACAGAAGAGATGGATGGGTCGTCAATGATCTGTGTACAATGCAACAGGTCTGTACCAAATACGATCTCTTTTTCGACGACAGGGATCGGCGCATTCAAAGTCACCTGGCCTAAAGAATTAATGCGATAAAAGAATGCCTCGGCCTGCCGCACCCCTTCGGCTTCTTTTTTGGACTTTGCAATTGACTCTTTTTTTCTGGAGGATGTGCTTCTTTTTTTGCTTTTTTCCGCAGGGACAATGGGAGACGGCGCTTCCATGGCTGCGCCCACAGATTGCGTCAGCGGATCTGCCTCTGCGCGGCGTGCGGCCTGAGCGGCGCGCAAAGTTGGAAGGCGTAAGCGTCCACTCAGGAGAATGGCGATAAGCACCAGTCCGGCAAAGATGATCGAACCAAATGTAATTGAAGTGCGGTATTTTGCGAGGAAAGCAGTAGGCCCACTCGGCGGCTTGACGACCGTCACAGTGACCGGCAGCGCCATGCTAGCCTTGCTCAAACCGAGGATGTCCACGGCTTCCACGACAATCTGATGCTCGCCGCTCTCTGAAAATAACGAGAGGTCCCAGATAAATTTATTGAAGGGTTCCACCGTATTCTCATCCGCGATCTGACCATCCACATATAAAGTGGTACGCGTCAACGCGCGTTTATGACCATCAGGAAATTCGATGATGATCTCAAGTTCTTGTTTTGCCGGCAGAAGATTCCCAGTATTAAATGGATCATCCGCCGGGGCTTGGCGTGTGATCTGCGTTGACGGCGTTACAGGGATCGGGTTGGGCGGCTGAATATCCACGCTGAAAATCTGGTTAGCAGAAACTGCCGCGCCCGCCGGCAGAATCACTTGTGCGTTGATGCTATGTTCGCCTGCAGTCTTTAATCGCGACGTATATGAAAGTTTGTATATTCGGCGCAGCGGCGAGAAATAGGCTTCGGGATCAGGGAATCTTTCATCGCCCGAAAACTGGAACATCGTTCCGCCTGTTTGGATGGCGAGATTATTAAATGCCGCCGCGCTTGTTGTTGCGAATGTTGTATTAGCATCTACATACCAGATGAAAATACGGATATTATTTTCGAGCGCGCTTTGAATGAACGGCTCAAGCGTCGAGGCGAGGTTGACATCATTCATTTGCGGGGTGATGAAGAAAACGGCGCGCTTCATGCCAAGTTGCGGCGTCTGCGCGCTGACCGTTTCTATGGCGGTGGCGAGAGATTGCAGGTTGGGAATGGCTTTGCGGAAATCAGGCTGGAAACCATTCAGCCCGATCACGAAATCTGCCGCGCTGGCGTGATTGATGACAGCTCCCGCCTGACTGACGAGGCTGAAATCGTCGGGCTGATCGGCTGGGCGGCTTTGCGCCCATTGCGCCAGCACCTGCGCCACACGTTGAAAACGAGAAATACCAATTGGATTGCGCGCATCTAATGCTGCGCCCTGATTGACAGCGATCACCAGTTGTAATGGGATTGCCATCTCAGTCAGCGAGTCGACTGGGAGTGGCGCACTGTCTTCGATAACAGAAACAGCTCCGGGTGTAAGTCCGGAAGCGAAAAAATTTTGAGAGTCGAAAACATCCAAAAGCGCGGTAACTATTGGGAAGGCGGATATATCCGCAGAGTAGAGATCCGCAGAAGCAGTGTTTTGCTGCGCGTACACCTTCGACGCCGCGCTAAGAAGAAGGCTCAGGCTGAAAATCAGAGCAAGGAACTTACGCATTTGCCTCAATCATAACAGGAGCTTCTTCTTTCGTTTGGGTCAGACGCAGGTAGGTCAGCGTCCATGCGGTTTGGATGTAGGCTGTCAGAAGGCCATTGAAAACCAGCAGAACCGGTAAATAGACAACGCAGCAAGCCGCCGCGATATATAAAGGCGTGAGCGATTCTCGTAAAGCTGCCATGCCTATGATAAGTGGGATCACTGCAAGAATAATGGGGAGAGCAACGATCACGCCAAGGACTCCGCCTCCAACGGCGAGAATGAGCGCAATGATGATGATAGGGACCACGTTGGTTTTTGCGACCTGCCAGCCACGCTTAAATCCGTCGAGCATATTCAGGTCTTCGAGCACGATGGCGGTTTGCGCCTGTTCGATCACAATGGAAAGTATCCAGCCAATTGGAACTAAAATGCAAAAGATCGGAAGTAAACATACAAAGCCTATGCCGACTGTGACGACGCCAATCACAATAAGCGGAGCTAATATGATGAAGAAAGCCAGCCCGACGAGAAAATTTATTCCAAAGATGCGCCAGAAGAAAGGCATACTCTCCGCCCAGATCTCGCCAAAGGATAAATGCTCAGCGCCTTTGTCAGCCTGAGCCACGCCTTTGATCAAGCCGATCCTGCCCATCATTCCCAGAGAATAAGCGATTAGAGATAAAAAGATAATCGCGATAATAACGGCAACGATGATCCATAAATTATTCTGAATGAATTGTCCAGCTTGACCAATGATCCGCTCGAATTGGCCGGTCGAGAATGGAGAATTCCCTGAGCCGCCTTGATACCCCGAATTACCGCCGCCACTGGAAGCACCTCCGCTTCCGCGCGCGAAACTGGCGAGGATGCCGAAAACCCAAAGAATTTTATGCTTCCAAATGATCTGCCAGGCACGGGTAAGCACTTCACCAAAGTTGAAATTATTCATAAAGCCTCCTCAATCAAAAATCGTCAATCGAAAATCGCCCTACTCCCACTCAATTGTTGCGGGCGGCTTACTCGTAATATCATACACTACCCGATTAATTCCGTCCACTTCATTCACGATGCGGCTGGACACTTTCGCCAACAGTTCATGCGGCAGGCGCGCCCAGTCGGCGGTCATAAAATCCTCGGTCGTCACCACGCGGATCGCGGCGGCCTCCTGATACGTGCGCTGGTCGCCCATCACGCCCACTGATTTTACGGGAAGCAAAACGACGAAGGCTTGAGAAGCGGAACCGCCTTTTCCCAAAACGCCAGCATTGGATAATTCCTCCTGCAGGATAAAATCCGCCGCCCGCAGACGGGAGACACGCTCCGGCGTACACTCCCCGAGACAACGCACGGTCAAGCCTGGACCTGGGAATGGCTGCCGCCAAACGAGGCTTTCACTCAGCCCGAGCGCCTCCCCCACCAAACGAACCTCATCCTTGAACAAATAGCGCAACGGCTCAACGAGTTCAAACTCCATATCTTCAGGAAGCCCTCCAACGTTGTGATGTGTTTTTATTTTTTCAGCTTTGTTTCGATCTGGCGCGGATGATTCAACGACATCCGGATAGATTGTCCCCTGCACTAGAAATTTTGGTTTGCCAACGCCTTTTGCTTCCCGTTCAAAAATACGGATAAATTTTTCGCCGACAATTTTTCGCTTTTGCTCGGGGTCAGTGATGCCTTTAAGCGCGCCGAGAAAATCAGCGCTGGCTTCCACTGTAATTAACTCCACGCCCAATCCGCCGCGCAAAGCGGATGCGACTTGCTCACCTTCTTTATGGCGAAGTAAACCTGTATCCACAAAAACGGTCACAAGTTGATCGCCAATCGCTTTATGCACCAGGGCCGCCGCCACAGTTGAATCCACGCCGCCACTGACTGCTGCCAGCACACGTTCCTTGCCAACCTGTTCACGAATCTGTTTGACACTGGATTCAATTATCGATAACGGTGTCCATTCAGGTTTGACATTACAAATATCAATCGCAAAATGTTTGAGCAGTTCAATTCCATTCGGAGTGTGATGTACTTCGGGATGAAACTGCACGCCGAAGTATTTTCGTTGCATATCGCCCATTGCCGCGAAGGGACTATTGCCAGACTTCGCCAGCGCAATAAATCCATCCGGCATGCGTGTGATCCTGTCACCATGCGACATCCATACCTTTGAAAGGACAGACAAAATGGAAGGCATCAAGGGTTCCAAAATTGCGGAGCCGTATTCACGCTCTGAAGATGGACTGACTTCGCCGCCGAGCGCATGAGTCAAGGCCTGCATTCCGTAACAAATCCCCAAAATGGGCAAGCCAGACTCAAAGATGAATTTTTGAACATATGGTGCGTTCTCTTCATAAACGGATTTTGGTCCGCCGGAGAGGATGAATCCTTTGGGTTGAATCGAAAGGATTTTTTCCTGCGATGCGTCCCACGGGAACAACTCGCAGTACACATTAGCTTCACGTACGCGACGCGCAATGATCTGCGCGTATTGCGAACCGAAATCGAGAATGGCTATTGAGTCAGTCATAAGTATGTCCTAAAAAAACGTCTCAACATTCATACGTTGAAACGTCAGAGATGAAAATGAAAACGCAAAAAACATTATTCCACGAAAGTGATCTTGTTGTCATCCAATGAAGCGATACAGGCGAGAGATTCGATCTGTACGCCCACTGACGAAAGCGCAGCGCGTCCGCCTTCAAAATCCTTTTCGATCAATGCGCCGATGCCGACAATTTGAGAGCCAGCGGCTTCCGCCAGTCGGACCAGCCCAAGAATGGTGGCGCCGGAAGCGAGGAAGTCGTCAATGATGAGAACTTTTTCGTTATTCGCAAGATATTCAGGCGAGACGATCAACTCGACCATGCGTCCCTTTGTATGTGAAGGCGCGAGTGTAAGATAGACCTGGTCGGGCATGGTGATCGGTTTGGTCTTGCGCGCATATACAACAGGTAAACCAAGATGAAAGGCGGTGGTCAGAGCAGGCGCGATACCGGATATTTCAGCGGTGAGAATTTTTGTCGCACCGACACTTGCGAATCGTTTTGCAAATTCCCGCCCGCACGCATCCATCAACGCCGGGTCTACCTGATGATTGATAAAACTATCCACTTTTAAAATTCCATTCCCCAAAACTTTGCCATCTTTCAGAATACGTTCTTTCAAATCGTTCATTATGGCGCCTCCATGTTGACTATACAGATTTTATGTATTGTACAACGTGAAAGAAGAACCTGCCAGAGACGAATAATAATATTTCCCGCTTAGCTTCCATTAAGAATCGTCCAAAAAGATTGTGTTAGAATTCTTTGCGTGACTGAAGAAATAATTTTATTATTGGCATCTAACTCGCCGCGCCGCAGACAATTGCTTGCGCTGGGGAACTGGAAGTTCAATATTATCGTCTCCGATGTGGATGAGAGTCAACTGACAGGCGAATCACCGAAGGAATATGTGTTACGTCTGGCGCAAGCCAAGGCATTGGCTGTGGTTGAAAAAGCACACTCTGAAAATATCATCATCGGCTCGGATACGGCTGTTGTGGACGGCGATGCCATTCTTGGCAAACCCAATGATGAAGAAGATGCCGAGCGGATGCTCAAACAATTGCGAGGGCATACTCATCAAGTGTTTACGGGTGTGGCGTTCTATCGGGTCTGTGACGGGAAAATGCTGACAGAGTTGTGTGTGACAGACGTCCCGATGCGCGGCTATTCCAATGATGAGATCATGGCTTATGTCCAAACAGGCGATCCGCTTGACAAAGCCGGCGCGTACGCCATTCAACACCCTAATTTCCAACCCGTTGCATCCATGAGCGGCTGTTACGCAGGTGTGATGGGATTGCCAATGTGTCACGTCATGCGGGCCTTGCGGAAGTTCGATCTCGCGCCAGAGACAGATGTGCCGCTAGCCTGTCAAACTCTTTTGAATTATCAATGCCTGATTTCGAGCAAGATTCTGCGCGATTCGTAATCACTAAAAAAGGAAAAGAATGAAAGTTTTTCGTTGGATTAATCTTATTTTGGTTTTGGCTTTTCTCTCATCTTGCGGAACGAACGGCACTGGAAACAGCAGCGGCTTCAGTAATTTTTTTGCCACGTCCACCCCACTCCCCACTGCGCAGGCGCATATCACCTCTGCACCGGACGCACAGGCGGCAGTCACTAAATATTTGGATGCAATGCAAAAAGATGATTATCCCGGTATGTACGATATGCTGGCCCAGTCTAGCCGGGACGGGATCACGCTGGAGGATTTTTCCAAACACTATAAAAACACATTGAACGAAATGAGCGCGGCGAGTCTTGAATTTACAATTCTCTCCTCACTGCTCAGCCCAACCAGCGCCCAGGTAGCTTACCGCATCACATATCACACTTCGTTGGTCGGTGATATTCAACGGGACATTCCAATGAATCTAACCAATGAAGGAGGCTCATGGAAAGTGTTGTGGGATGACGGACTCATTCTTCCGGAACTGGCTGGCGGCAATCAACTCGCGATGGAATACAGTGTGCCTGCACGCGGCGATATTTATGACAGTAAAGGTCAGGCGATCGTTTCCCAGGCGGACGCATTCGCATTTAGCATTCAAACTGACCAGATCGACCCAGACTTGCGTGGAACACTGACAGCAGAAGTGGGAAAGCTTTGCGGATTTGATCCTCAAATGATCGAAGACCAGATAGATTTTAATGGCCCAGGTTGGAACCTGAAAATGTGTGAGGCCACACGTGACGAATCCCAGCGGTTACTTTCGATTAGCCCCGGCGGGCTGGTCGCTACAGAATACAAATCCCGCTATTATTTTGGAACAGGACTCGCCCCACAGGCAGTTGGTTATACACAACTTATTTCACCTGAACAACTCGATATCTATCGCCGCCGCGGGTATAACGGAAGTGAAAAAATCGGACAGAGTGGTATAGAAAAGTGGGCTGAACAATATCTTGCCGGCAAGCATGGCGGCATTTTAAAAGTGGTCAATCCCGCTGGACAGCCGATCAGTACCCTTGGACAAAGCAATCCACAACCGGCGGATTCCATTACCCTCACCTTGGACAGCAACATGCAAGCCTATGCCCAGAAATCAATAGAATTCTTCCGCGGCGCGGTCGTTGTCATGGAAGTAAAGACGGGCCGTATCATCGCGATGGCATCCGCCCCAGATTTTGACCCCAACAATTTTGAACCTAACAACCCCAATGCTGGGGGCGCAAATCTACTAACCGACGGAGCTCTTATTAACCGCGCCACTCAGGGACAGTATCCGCTGGGGTCGGTATTCAAGATCATTACATTTTCGGCCGCGCTCGAAAGTGGTTTGTATACAAAAGACACGCCCTATGATTGTCAATATGAATTTACAAGATTGCCTGACCGCGTTCTCCACGACTGGACCTGGCAACACTGCCAGGATGCAATTGCCGCGGGAGAATCTTGCAATAGCTCTACTGAATTGCCATCCGGCTTGGTAACCTTACAGGAAGGATTGATGCGTTCGTGCAACCCGTATTTCTGGGAAATTGGCTGGGATCTGTTCAAAAACTGGGACCGCGGCGGTGATATCGCCAAAATGGCGCGTGCGTTCGGGCTTGGCTCTCCAACCGGAATTGATCAGGTGGAGGAAGCCAGCGGACAGATCCTCGACCCGACCACTGAAATAGATGCAGTAAACCAGGCCATTGGACAGGGCGATGTACAGGTGACGCCGCTCCAAGTGGCAAGATTTATGGCCGCTATCGCAAATGGAGGAACCTTATACAGGCCTCAAATCGTCGAAAAGATCCAGCCGATCAACGGGAACCCTTCGCTTGTATTCAAACCTGAGGCGCAAGGCACCTTACCATTACGCACAGAAAATCTAACATCTCTTCAGGAAGCCCTTTATATGGTGACGAATAATCCGCGGGGAACTGCCCGCTTTAACTTACGCGGATTCATAGAACAATATAAAGTGGCAGGCAAGACTGGCACCGCCGAATCGGGCAACGGCAAGTCACATGCCTGGTTCGCCGGTTATACAATGAACGAAGCAAATACCACCAAACCTGACATTGCCATTGCTGTGATTGTTGAAAATATCGGCGAAGGTTCGGAGTATGCGGTGCCGATCTTCAGAGCCATGGCGGAAACCTATTACTATGGAAGTCCGCAAACTATCCCTTCCTTCGGACCGATCGGCCAGCCGCCATATACGCCCACTCCGCCCGGTGGAGCTAACCCTTAATATTAACAGGCTCTTATTTGACCAACGAAATATATAAACGCGGTTTGATCATCAAGGCCCAATCCGGTTTCTTTACAGTGGAAACCGGTGAGGGTCTTGTCGTTTGCCGGTTGCGCGGCAAACTCAAGCAGGGCCGCGCAGTTGGTGATATTGCCGCCTTGGGTGACAATGTACTGATCGAAATTTTAGCTGATGGTTCCGGGGCGATAGAAAATGTCGAAGAGCGCAAGCAGGCCATCGTCAGGTTGGATCCGCGGCCACAGGGAATGTATCAGCAGGTATTGCTGGCAAATGCAGATCAGGCGGTATTCGTTTTTGCGTGTGCGAATCCGAATCCTAAATTAAGAATGCTGGATCGTTTCCTGGTCATCACCGAAAAGCAAAAGATCCCGGCCGTGATCATTGCGAATAAAATCGATCTTGTGGAAAACGCGAAGGAACTTTTTCATGTGTATGAGTCCATTGGATACCGCATTATCTACACATCCACAAAAACGCGCGCTGGGTTGGACGAATTAAAAATGCAATTGCAAAATAAGATCAGCGCGCTGGCGGGACCGAGCGGTGTAGGCAAATCAAGTTTGCTGAATGAGATTCAACCCGGACTTGGGCTCGCAGTGAATGAGATCAGCAAAGTCATGAACAAAGGAAGACACACCACTGTAACGCGCCAGATGTTCGCACTCGATGGCGGCGGATATGTTGCCGATACGCCCGGCTGGAAGAGCCTCGCGTTGTGGGATACCGAAGCCGAAGAGATCGACGCGTATTTCCCCGACCTGCGCGATCTTGTGCCGCAATGCCAGTTCAGTGATTGCTCGCATAAACATGAGCCGGGCTGCGCGGTGCTGGCCGCGTTGAAAGCAGGCACGGTACATCCAGAGCGATACGATTCATATTTACGTTTGCGCGCGGGACAGGAGTGACGATTTTTGAATTACGATATATGATTGGGGACTGATCACTAATAACTGATAAATGGATTCTTATGACTGATAATTGGAATTTACTCGGACACGAATGGGCTGTGGATATGCTCCAGCAGCAGGTCGCACGCGGAGAGGTTCGCCACGCGTATCTTTTCTGCGGCCCGCCCGGCTTGGGCCGTCGGACTTTAGCATTGCGCTTCGCTCAAGCATTGAACTGCTCAACGCCTTTCGCAGCAGGGATTCCATGCGGCACATGCCGTGATTGCAAACAGATCGAAGCGATGCAGCATCCTGATTTGAGCATCATTGAGCCTACGATTAAAGACAAAGATAATCCGAAAATATTAATTCCCGGCCTTAATGGTGAAATTCGTATCGATCAAATTCGCGATCTGCAAAAATCGATTCATCTAAAACCTTATCAAACCAAATATCGTGTTTTGATATTTTTAAGATTTAATCAATCTAACGAACAGGCCGCTACCGCCTTATTAAAGACTTTGGAAGAATCACCTGCCCACGCCATCCTTATTTTAACCACCGATACACCCGAAACACTTCTACCGACCATTGTCTCTCGTTGTGAAGTACTGCGACTGCGTCCGCTCCCAATCTCAGCTATTGAATCTGATTTGCTCAAACGCGGCGTGGATGAAGAACATGCCCGCCTGCTCGCGCATATTTCAGGTGGACGCCCCGGCTACGCCCGCAAACTTATTGATGATGAGTCTTTGCTGGAAGAACGGGAAACGCGGCTTAATGATCTTCAATCCTTACTATCAGCCTCACGTGTTCAAAAATTTTCTTATGCCGCCTCTCTTGATAATGAAGAGAAAGAAGCAAAGAATAAAAACAAATCAAGTGTTATTAGAAAAGTAATCTTGATCTGGCTTTCCTATTGGCGTGATGTGATGCTGCGCGTGGCCGGTGCAGAAACTCCGCTGACCAACATTGACCGGAATATGGAGATCGAATTTCTCGCGGGGCGACTGGATCTAACCACTGTGCGGCGCGTGGTCGCAGACTTGGAATCCACGCTGGAGAAGATGGATAAAAACGTGAATTCAAAATTATTGGCTGAAGTCCTATTGCTGGATTGGCCGAAAGTATGAGAGGTTATTATGTGCCGAAGTATTAAACCCTTGCGCAACTTGGATCATCCTGTAACAGAACAGGAAATTCAAGAGGCTGCCTTGCAGTATGTGAGGAAAATCAGCGGGTATAGAAAACCTTCAAAGACAAACAAGGAAGCATTCGATTTGGCAATTAAAGAAATTGCCAAATCGACAGGAAAACTGCTGGAAAATCTACACACAGAAAATAGCGATCTGCGTGGGTTAATCTAACTCGGGTTTATAATTCACCAAATTTATTCCTAGCAATCAGGAGAAAGACATGACGATTTCAATTTCACAAAAACAAGGGCGCGTACCCGTGACTGTAGTTAGTCTGGATGGTCGTCTGGATGGGCAAAACTATCAGGACTTGATCGCCAAGGGACAGGAGTTATACAACAACGGTTCCCGCGATATCCTACTTGACCTGACGGGATTAACTTATGTTAGCAGTGCAGGGATGGTGGCATTTCATAACATTGCACTGATGATGCGCGGCGAAATGCCTCCCAGCCCCGATCAAGGCTGGAGCGCATATCGTTCGATGGGACGCAGCGGTTTTGCAGGCGGGGGACAGGAACACTTTAAGTTGTTCAATCCGCAGCCTGAAGTGGAACATATATTGGATATGGTTGGATTCAACACCATTTTCAAGATATTTTCAGATATGGACGAGGCCATAAATTCATTCTAGTCGATCGAATAATCTGCCCAATTTTCAACAGGCAAAAACATCCTTCAGATCATATGGTCTGAAGGATGTTTCTCTTATTCAATCGTCTCTCTTAATTTCCGCGCCAGTTTCCCAAAGTGCGGAGTGTAGCGAATATCATCATTTCTTGGGCGGGGCAGATCAACTTTTAAATCAAATTTTATTTTACCGGGACGCTGGGTTAATACCAAAACCCTGTCTGCTAAAAACAAGGATTCATTAATGGAGTGAGTCACCATGATGACTGTCTTTTGCTTGGCCTGCCAGATGCGCGATAACTCCGTCCACATGCGTTCCCGGGTGATCGCATCCAGTGATCCAAAAGGCTCATCGAGCAGGAGCAGGTCCGGGTCATGGATGAGTGCGCGCGCGATCGCCACCCGCTGTGCCATCCCGCCGGATAAATCACGCGGCCATGAATCCTCGAATCCATTCAACCCGACAAGTTCGATCATTTCCTGCGCCTTGATGCGGGCTGTGGATTCATCCATGTTTTCCAACTCAAGTGGAAGTTTGATGTTGTCCATCACAGTGCGCCACGGCATAAGGTTGGATTGCTGAAAGACCATGCCGATCTGCGGATGTTGATTATGGATGAAGTTCAGCTGGCCCGTTGTGGGCGGTAAAAGGTTTGCAAGAATTCTTAAGAGCGTGGTCTTGCCCGAACCCGACGGGCCGAGAAAACAAATAAAGTCACGCGGAAAGACTTCAAAGGAAATATCATCAAGCGCGTGAAGACCGCCGTTGTTATCAGGAAAAACAACGGAAAGATTTTTTACGGTGAGGATCGGTTTTGTGTTCATATTTTTTACCGCGAAGTACACTGAGAGTTAAGTCTCCTCTTCGTGTTTTTTTGTGATTGATATTTCTACGGAACAAACTCATTCGTGAACGCTTTGTTCACATCCAACGGCTCCTTGATCAGTTCCATTTTCACAAGCAGATCATTCATGTTCTGCCATGCTTGTGGATTGGAAAAACCGATCCGCTCAGCCTGCCAAAATTCAATGGACGTTGTGAGCACCTGCATCTGAACGGTCTTATCCATATCAGCAAGACCTTCGATATATTTTTCGCTGATGGTATAAGCCTCATCAGGATTTGCAATCGTATCGGCAATACCATGCGCCAGCGCGCGCGACATACGGCGCACAAGTTCTGGATCATCTTTAATAGTCATCTCGCTTGTGACCAAGCCATTCGCAGTCAACTGCAAATAATCCGCCACGCGCAGTTCGTTCACTGGATGCGCCTGTGAATTTAGAATGATTGGCTCATTGGCTGCGTATCCAACCACTATTTTTTTTTGTCCAGTGGCAAACGCTTCCACTTGATTGAATCCGATGGCTTCCAATGTCACGTCTGCAGGGGTTAATCCCGCAGAAAAAAGCAAAGCCTGCAAGCCGATATAATTCGCGCCAAACAAACCTGGCAAGCCGATTGTCTGTCCACGCAGGTCGGCGGGTTTGGTGATGTTTAGGTCAGGTTCAGAAATGATCGAAATCGGAAACTTCTGATACCACGCGAACGCGTATACCACAGGCAATTCTTGTGAACGCGCCAACAAAACCTGTTCACCAGAAGCCACCGCAAACGGCAGTTCGCCTGCGCCTACCAATGAAACGCCATCGGTCTCGAACGAATAATCAAATTCGATCTCGATACCTTCCTTTGCAAAATAGCCCTTTTCAATTGCGTCATAAAATGGCGCAAACTGAATATTGGGGATGTATCCCATGGGGAGCTTGATTTTGCGGATTGTATTCGCATCATTCGCAGATCCGAAACTGCCACAGGCCGAAAGGCTGACTGCCAGCCCAAGCATTAGCAAAACTAATTTCTTCAACATTAAGGTCCTCCTGAAAATTAATAACGCTCAAACATTCAAACGTTCAAACGTTTCCTGCCATCGTAAAAGTTTTTTTTCTATCCGCGCAACAATTCCATACAAACCCAGCGCGAGAAAGATCAACATGAACACAGCCACATATACCATCGGCATATCGTAGCCAACGCGCGCGCGGTTGATGAGGTTTCCCAATCCATACTTTGATCCGATCAATTCTCCCACCACCGCGCCGATCACTGACAACGTTGCGCCGATCCTCAGTCCGCCGAGGAAGATGGGCAGCGCGGCGGGAATCTCCACTTTCATCAATATCTGTTTTCGCGAAGCGCGCAGGGATTTCATCAGATCATAAAATGCCTGCGGCACTGCGCGGATTCCCACAATGGTATTGATCAGTACGGGGAAGAATACGATCAAGGCGCAGATCAACACTTTGGAGAACATGCCGTATCCGAACCACAACACCAGTAATGGCGCAATCGCAACCACAGGAATGGCTTGACTCGCCACCAGATACGGCGACAGGACTTGCTCCAACGCGCGCGATTTTGCCACCGAATATCCAAGGATCGTGGCGAACGTGACGCCAACGATCAAACCCAACACTACTTCCGAAAAGGTTACGCCAATATCACGGAACAAACTTCCATCCTGCGCGGCCACTAGAAAACGTGACCACACTTTCAGAGGCGGGGGCAAAATGAACACTTCCACGCCTGAAAAAATGGAGGTGATCTGCCAGCAGACCAATCCCAGACCAAGTGAAAGTACGCGCAGCCACATTCCGTTTCGCTTCGCAGAAGAGGGATGAAATACTTTTAAAGGATTGATATCCATGATCGATGTCCTATCAAAAAAAAACGCCTCGTTAGAATTAACTGCGGGGCGTGGAAACAAGCCGTGACGGACGCAAAGCGTGATGCTGAATCACGTCAGAATAAAAATCCCGAAAACAGTAAATGTTTTCGGGGCGTGAATCAACACATCAACCCGCGCGGGTCGTGTTGTTTTTACCTTCTTCTATCCAGACTATACTGTCGGCTCTGGAATTACACCAGATCATGCGCTTGCGCGCTCGTGGCCTTTACCACCGATCGGGAATTCACTTGAAATCGTACGCTCAAATGTCACCCTGCCCCGAAGGTTATTAAGTTATAGTGATTATAACATTACAGGTCAGATCGCGATGCTGTCCTGCAATGTTATTTCAATTGCGCGATAATCTTCTCTGCTGTATTTTTATACGTGGCTAGCTTCTCAACTTCTTTTGCAACCAACGCGGAGGGAGCTTTATTGGCGAAGTCACTGGAGAGAAGTTTTTCGAGCCGCTCAATATGAGATTGAGCTTCTTTCAAATCTTTTTCAAGACGCGGTTTGTCATTGGTCACATCCACCATGCCAGCGAGCGGAATGTAAATTTCAATGGAACCAGCCACGATGGCGGCGCTGTCTTCTGGCTTTTCGGTCAGCGAAGACTGAATAGTAAGAAGTGAGAAATCTAAACCTGCAAGCGCGGCAATCATCGCGGATTGTTCTTTGAGCAAATCGGTTTTGTCGCCTGCCGAGAAATTTGCGGCGAGTTTCTTGGATGGCGTAATGTTCTTCTCTGCGCGCAGATTGCGGATCGAACGCACCAACTCCTGAATGAGTGTGAAATCCGCGATCTTGGATTCTTCCCAGCCTTCTGGATCACGCGGCTCGGGGAATTTTGCAATGATGAGCGCAGTCGGCCAATCTTTACACATATCTTTTAGCGGAGACTCTTTCAAGGCTGTCTGCAAATGTCCCCAGACTTCTTCAGTGATGAAGGGCGTGAAGGGATGCAGTAAACGTAGTGAAATATCAAACACACGCACAAGCGTTTCAACTGTCTGCTTTTTGGTTACTTCATTTTGCATTTGACCCTTAGCGATTTCCACATACCAATCTGCGAAATCGGACCAGAGGAATTCATAAATCTGCTGACCAGCCTGCCCATATTGGAAGTTCTGGAATTGTCGTTCCACATCGCGGATAAGCGTTTGGAGTTTGGACCATATCCAGGAATCGGCGAGTGACCAGTTATCAGCGGTCAGTGTGCCAGTTTGTATATCATCCAGTGAATCAATCGCATTGATCACAAACCTTCCTGCATTCCAGATCTTATTGGCGAAGTTGCGATTGGCTTCCACTTTTTTGATTCCAACATTCGTGTCATTGCCAGGCGTGGAACCCACCAACAGCGTGAAGCGCAGAGCATCCGTACCGAATTCGTCCATCACGATCAGCGGGTCGATCACATTGCCCTTGGTCTTGGACATTTTATGTCCATGCTCATCGCGTACGAGTCCATGCAGGTACACGGTATGGAACGGCGGGACTTCGGTAAATTCAAGTCCGGTCATGATCATGCGCGCGACCCAGAAGAACAAAATATCATAGCCTGTTTCCATGTAGGAAGTTGGATAAAAATATTTCAGGTCGGGCGTTTGCTCAGGCCAACCCAAAGTGGAGAAGGGCCACAGTCCCGAAGAGAACCATGTATCCAACACATCATCATCCTGATGAATTTCCTTCGAGCCGCAGGTTCCGCATTGTTTGGGATCTTCACGAGCCACGGTCATATGGTGATCGGGGCAATACCAAACGGGGATGCGATGTCCCCACCAGAGCTGGCGGCTGATACACCAATCTTTGATGTTGTCGAGCCAGTTGTAATAAACTTTTTCAAACCGCTCAGGCACGATCTTGATCTGTCCGTTACGCACCGCGTCGAGACCTTTGCTCGCGAGCGATTCCATTTTCACGAACCATTGCTCCGAGATCATCGGCTCGACAATTTCACCGCCGCGTTGTGAGCGTGGAATTGTCGTTGTGTACGGCTCGGTCTTGATGACGAGATCCGCGGCTTTCATGTCCGACCAGATATTTTTACGAGCCACGAATCTATCCTGACCTTGATACTTGCCGCCGTTCTCGTTGACCTTGGCTTCTTTATCAAGCATCGAGATGATCGGCAGGCTGTGACGCTGCGCAATGGCGTAATCGTTCGGGTCGTGACCCGGAGTGATCTTCAATGCGCCCGTACCAAATTCCATGCTGACGTAGTCATCTGCGATAATCTGGATTTCGCGCGCGAGGATTGGCACAATAGCTTTCATGCCGATGAACTTCTTGAAGCGATCATCCTCAGGGTGGACTGCCACAGCGGTATCCCCAAGAATCGTTTCGGGACGAACTGTGGCTACGGGGATAAATTCATCTGACCCCGCGATCATATATTTGAAATAATAAAGGGTGGCTTGTTCTTCGTTATATTCCACTTCCAAGTCTGAGACAGCGGTCTTGAGGCCCGGTGACCAGTTGATGAGGCGTGGGCCGCGATAGATCAGTCCTTTTTCATACAGTCGAACAAATGCCTCTCGGACTGCCCGACTCAGGCCTTCGTCCAGTGTGAAGCGTTCGCGGTCCCAATCACAGGATGCCCCGAGGCGTCGAATCTGATTGTAGATCATGCCGCCGTATTTCTTCTTCCACTCCCAAGTGCGGGCAACAAATTTTTCGCGCCCATATTCCTCGCGAGTAATTTCTTCATTTTTGAGCAGGTCACGTTCCACCATCAATTGCGTGGCAATACCCGCGTGATCGGAACCAGGAACCCATAAAGCTGAGAAGCCTTTCATGCGGTGATAGCGGATCATGAGATCTTCCACGCTGACAAACATGGCATGACCGATATGCAATTCGCCGGTCACGTTTGGCGGGGGAATCGAAATGACGAACGGTTTGACGTTCGGATCGAAATCAGGCTTGTTGGGATCATTATGCGGCTTGAAGAATCCGCCTGTTTCCCACATCGCATAAATGCGCTGTTCGGTGGATTTGAAATCATAAGCTTTTGGTAGTTCGTGTTTGGTCATTCGGTCTCCTTTTTGTAGATAATACACCGTTGGCTGAGTAGGGCGAATGCTCTTCCCGCCCGTATCGAAACCAACACATTATAGGTATACTTTTTTTAAAAAAGTGTTTATTTATTCACGTGTGGTTTCGACACCTGCACTGCACCAAACGCAGCGCGGTGCAAGTGTACGCCGCTCACTTTCGTTCGCAGCTACTCAACCACCAATGTCACTTAAAACAAAAATACTTCATCCATCATGAGGACGAAGTATTGCTCCGCGGTACCACCTCAGTTCAGCCTTTCGACTGCACTTTGTGACTGACATTCATCAGTCCATGCTGTAACGGGCATTCCCGTGCCGTTCTAGTTTCACGAAGATTTCTTCGGCAGAGTTATCAGATGACTTCGGTGATGATTTCCTGCGGATGCTTCCACCAATCACATCCTTCTCTATCAGGTGCTTTTCACTTACTACTTCTGAATGGCTGGGATTATAAGAGCGAGGGCGGGGAGAGTCAAGCGTTGACCGACGTGATCGAATCAACAATGGACTGTTCAAGCGAATAAGTCGGCTCCCAATTCATTTCACGTTTTATCTTTTCGTGGGAACATGGTTTGTCTATGTTCATTTGCGAAGGACGGCGCACTCCAGGATTGAGGCGCAGTAAATCCAGCAGAGCTACAAATCCATCCATAAGATTCAAACCGAATGATGACAGAACGACAATGTGCAGATCCTTTTTGATATATTTGACGATCTCGCGCGTGAACTCGACCATGCGCGCATTATGGGACGAGACAATGTACCGTTCACCACTGCGACCCTTTGTCAGCGCAAGAGTGACCGCATCCGCCACATCGCGCACATCCACAAAGGCATTGACATAATCCATTATTGGCAAAAAAGGCATTTTGCGAACAGTTTTGATGAGCGTTTCCACACGCTCCGAGCCGGGGCCAAGGATCACGCTGGGATTAAGAATGATGATACGCATATCACCCGCCATTTCTTTCAATTCAGTTTCACTCAATAGTTTGGTGTATCCATAAATATCCTCTTTGCCTTTGGATTCGAGATCCGGAATCATCGTTTCCTCTGTAATTTGCGGCGGACGAAAGTCAACGGCCGAGATGGAACTGATGAAGATAAAGTTTTTGCAGCCCGCTTCACGCGCCGCCTGCGCCAGATAACGCGTGCCGATCACATTCGAGTCATAGATCTTTTGCGCATCCGCTTTTTTGAAGGAGACCATGGCCGCATTATGAATCACCGTATCCACACCTTTGAGCTGCTCAGCAAAAAAATCAGGCTGAGTCAACTCACCTTGAATCCAACGCACGCGATCCAGTTTTTCGATTTCCAAAATTGTTTTACGTTGACTGCGGACCAGCACCCTCAGTTCCCCCTGCGGATCATGCGCGTGGATTGCCTGCACGATGTATTGTCCGAGGAATCCGAGTCCGCCAGTGATGAAGTATGTGGTCATAAGTTGTATCCTAAATTATAAGAGCATTTTGAAAAACGATTCCATCAAAATTATTGATGCTATACTTGCCCCAGTTTTATCCCATATCAATTAAGGAACTCAACATGGATCTCAGTTTATTGGACTTTGTATTTGCAGGTTTAGCCGCTCTCGCAGCAGGCGCGATCAACGCACTGGCAGGCGGCGGGACGCTCATCACATTTCCCGTGCTCACATTTTTAGGCATTCCCGCGGTTGCTGCGAATGTGACGAATACCGTTGCGCTTTGCCCCGGCTATTTCGGCGGTACGCTCGCTCAATTGAAAGATCTGCAAGGCCAAAAAAATCGCCTCTGGATCATTGTCCCTGCCAGCATTATAGGCGGCGTCGTTGGAGGATTTCTTCTTCTGCAAACTGGCGAAAGATTATTCAAGGAACTTGTTCCATATTTAATTTTGCTTGCATCGGGATTGCTTGCCATCCAAGACCCCGTCCGCGCCTGGTTGATCCGCCGCATGGGCGAAGGTCACGGCTCAAAACTGGAAAAATTATCATGGCTGCCTGTTGGGCTGGCTTCGATCTATGGAGGATATTTTGGCGCTGGATTGAGCGTGATCGTTCTTTCAGCCTTGGGATTAACTCTGGAGGACACGCTCACGCGTCTTAACGCGCTCAAGCAGGCGATTGGTTTCTCGGTCAATGTCGCCGCTGCGATATTTTTCCTCTTCTCAGGGAAAGTGGTCTGGCCTGTGGCCTTAATGATGGCTGTGGGAGCATTGATCGGCGGCACATTGGGTGGAAAACTCGCAGGCCAGGTCAAACCCTCCACCTTGCGCTGGACAGTTGTCACGATCGGCGTCATCGTCTCGATCATCTATTTTTTGAAATAGGTTTTTTACTATGAAGATTAGGTTATGGAAATATCTAACTTTCATTTTGTTGTTGATTTATGTCACAAGTTCCTGTAGTTTAACTGGGAATACAACTCCCCCATCGAAGCGGATCTTATTTATTGGAAATAGTTATACCGATCTCAACGGTGGATTGGACAAATATATTATCGGACTTGCGCCGAATTCCGAATCCGTGCGTATTACTCCAGGCGGATACACCCTGCAAAATCATTGGGAGGATGCAAAAACGCTGGAAGCGATCCGTTCAGGGAATTGGGATGTGGTGGTCTTGCAGGAGCAGAGTCAAAGCTCGGTTACCAATTACTATAATTTTTATGAATACGCTCAAAAGTTGGATATGGAAATAAAAAACGCCGGTGCTGAGACTGTCATGTTTATGACCTGGGAACGGCCGGACAGCGTTCAATATGGAGTCACTGCACAGGCGGTCAATAAAGCCTACACCGCACTTGGTCAGCAATTGGGGGTAAAAGTAGCTCCAGTGGGATTGGCATTTTCCATGGCTTTGAAGGAACGCCCGGATATTAAGCTGTATATAGTGGATGGACATCCCACTCCGCAAGGAACCTATCTAGCCGCATGTGTCTTTTATGGATTTATCTTTCAGCAGAGTCCCATTGGAAATTCCTATGGCGCAGATTTAAACAACGACGATAAACTTTTTCTGCAAAGTATTGCCGCGAAAGCATTGGGTATTAAATAAATTATGTGACGCTGCGAAGGCGAGAGCCCGAAGCAACCTCCCAATTCAAGAGGAGCTTGTTTCGCCGCCAAAAATCAAGAACGGCGGCTCGCAACGACATTTGAAAACTTGAAGGTTACTTATTCGAATCCGGCAATACCAGTGGGACATTCAAGAAAGGATGCTCAACAACTTGAACAGGCAGACAATATGCTTCTGAGATCAATTCAGAGGTCAACACCTCGCGTGGAGTTCCAATTGCTTTAAGATGACCACCGACCAGCAAGGCCACTCTGTCGGCGTAATGGGAGGCGAGATTGAGATCGTGCATTGCAATCAACACGGCGAGGTTTTCCTTGTGCGCAAGATCATGAATCAATTCCAATAAGCTGACTTGATATTGCAGATCCAAATGCGCAGTGGGTTCATCAAGCAACAGGATCGGTGTAGATTGACACAAGGCGCGCGCCAATAACACGCGTTGACGTTCGCCGCCGGATAATTCTCCCACGCGGCGGTCGGAAAATTCCAGAGCGTTGACTCTGTTCAACGCCTGACGAGCCAGCTCTTCGTCATGAGAAGAAGTGTGCCCGAGGAATCCGAGATACGGGGTCCGCCCCATCAATACAGTTTCCCAAACAGTGAATGCAGGTGGCAGCGAGATCGCCTGCGGGACGACCGCGAGATAGCGCGCGCGTTGAAGGGACGTCAGCGAATGGAAGTCGTCACCGTTCGTGCGGATGTGCCCGCTGGATGGAATCACTCCACTCGCGGCGCAGATGATCGTAGATTTCCCCGCACCGTTCGGGCCGATCAACGCGAGCACTTCGCCGTTTTTTACGTCGAAGGAAACATCGTGTAAAACTTGATGCCCATTATAGGCGGCGCAGAGATTATGAATTTTTAGCATTTAGAAAATTAAATACCAATACAAAGCAGTTTCATTTTTATTTGGGTTGATGGCTTTATAGACATTACGGTCAAAGCCGCTTAACACGAACCCATATTTTTGATACAAGCTGCAGGCTGCGACGTTATCATCCTGTGTTTCGAGCATGACGCCCGGAAAATTGTTTTCGCGCGCCCATTGAATTCCGTGTTCGAGCAGTGCGCGCCCAATTCCCGTGCCGCGAAATTCAGGGTTCACAACAATGTCATCCACATATGCAAATTTATTCCACCATTCGAGCATTTTGATTCTTCCTGCAAGTTTCGTGGAACGGTCTGCTTCCGCAAAAAAGATCGTAGGGCCGTTGTCTGAAAATCCATAATTTACATCTTCTGCATGAATATTCCTTTCGTAAGGTTCAACATTGGCAATTGTGTAAACGAGTTTTTCATTTTCGATGTCAAGAACGATCCTTGATTTCACGATAAACTTCCGCGAAAACACTTCCGCTTTCGGCGCATTTTGCATGTCTGTTTTGTGAATGACGAATTCCATAAGCTACCAATATCCTTGATTCTTGGAGCGGCGCAAAACCCAAAGGAAGAACGGCGCGCCAACCAATGCTGTGATAATGCCGACAGGAATTTCCTGCGGAGCGAGGACGATGCGTGCGATCACATCTGATACAAGCAGCGCGGATGCGCCGCCGAGGATCGAAAGCGGAATCAGCCGCCGATAGTCCGCGCCGAACCAGATGCGGATGAGATGCGGAACGATGAGTCCGATAAAGCCGATGATGCCGGAAAATGCCACAGCGGCAGCGGTCGCCAGCGAAGCGGCGATCAGTAAAATCGTTTTGATGCGCGTGACATTCAATCCAAGCTGCTGCGCCTGATCATCGCCAAATTGCAAAAGATTGAGCGCATGCCCGCTGATAAGAAGAATGCCAAGTCCAATTATGAGATAGGGAAGAACTGCGAGGATCGCTGTCCAACCCGCCTGACTCGCACCGCCGAGCAGCCAGCCCAAAGCGCGGCGCACTTCACTGGTGGAGCGCAGCATCAGGAAGGATGTCAACGATGTTGCGAAGGAGGAAAATGCAACGCCCGCGAGAATCAGATTTGTAGTGGGAATGGTCTGCCCAACTCGTGCCAAAAAATAAACAATGAAAACAGTCAGCAAGGCCGCGATGAACGCTGCCATCGGAATTGCCATCAATCCCCAAAATGTATATGGCCATTTGACAGACATGGCGATAACCGCGCCAAGCCCTGCGCCTGATGCCACGCCGATCAAGAATGGATCAGCCAGCGGATTGCGAAACAAGCCTTGATAGGCCGCGCCGCTTCCGCTCAACGCCGCGCCTGTCAACGCGATGAGAATTGTGCGCGGTAAACGGATCTGCCAGACGATAAAGGAAAAAGTTTCATTTCCCGCGCCGCGTAAAATACCCCATAATTCCTTTGGAGAAATAAATACAGAACCGATCGCAAGGCTGAGGACGAAGGCGATGGCTAATGTAATTAAGGAAAGAAATAATGGACTACGGCGCATGGGATAAGAATAGAAAAGTAGCTACGTACACACGTAATCAAGTTGGGTCAGATCTCGTTACGTGTGTACATTTTACAAATTTATTTAAGCACACCAGGATGCAACAGTTTCGCCAATTGCTCCAAGCCATCTATCAAACGCGGACCGGGGCGACTGATCAGGTTATCGTCGATCGGGAAGATCTGTTTGGATTTCACAGCTTCGATTGTCTCCCAGCCCGGGCGGACGAGCACTGATTCAGCCGTCACACCCCACATCGAATCACCGAGCAAAATAATGGATGGGTTAGAAACAACGATCTGCTCCAAACTGATCTGTGGATATGGGTCGGTCAAATCATTACCAACATTGAATCCGCCAGCGCGGGAGATGAGCATGTCACCGAATGTGCCGGGTCCGTAAGTATATGGTTTGGCGGGATCGGTCGCGTCAATTTCATAAAATACCGAAGGGCCATAGCTGAGCGGCATGATCTTTTCATCCACTGCGGCAACGCGCGCTTTGAGCGAATCAGTTAATTTGGTGGGGTCTTCGCCTGTCAATTGCGCCACAATCTCAAGGTTGACATATAGCTCCTCGAAAGTTGTGGGATTCTTCAAATAGTAAACGGTCAATCCCAGATCTTCGAGCTGCTTCACAAGCTCAGGTGAGTTGATCTCTGCCGCGAGTACGAGATCGGGTTTCAGCGCAACGATCGATTCCACGCTGTACTCGCCCATCGAGCCGCCCACGCTTGGCAGCGCTTTGGCTTCTTCAGGATAATCTGAAAATTCGTCGCGGCCGATGATCTGCTCAGCGGCGCCGACTGCAAATAGGATCTCTGTATTCGATGGCGCCAGCGAGACTACCCGCTTCGCTGCTTCTTTCAACACGACCGACCTGCCGAGGCCGTCTGTGAGCGTGATCGGCGCTGAGGGTTCCGTCACAACAGGGGCAGCGATCGGCGCTGATTGGGGCGCGCAGGCCATCATCACCAGCGCGAAGAGTACGATCAAAAAGGAAGTTTTACGAAACATTTTATTCTCCATTATTTTTGTTTGAGAGTCAGTTGTCTCCTGACATCTAACTCCGAGATAGAAGTTACAAGAATCAAATTCCCCAGCCGATGACTGGGGAGGTTGGAGAGGCAATCCGAGCGGGCCGCCATCCACCTCCTTTCCACGAGAGTGTGATGAACGATCAAAGGCGGGCGACCTGACTTATGCCGAAGCAATTACAGTTGCGGGACAGTGCCGGGTTTCCACCGGCTTCGCCGTGCTTTGATCTTTATTTGGTTATGGGTTTATTTTACCACCGAGTTTCGCGCGATATTTTTTAGCAGTGCTTGAAAAGCCAGCGCAATAATTGGATAAAGCAAATACCAAAAAAAGAATCCGCCAAAGCCGCGCGGGGTGAAGAAAACAGTTTGTGTTATGGTGGTCACGTTTACAGCGTGACCTGCGCGCCATTCCAGCCAGCCTTCACCGGGTGTTTTTATTTTCAAATGGGCAAGCAATAAATGATCGGCTTCCATATATTCGACTTCAAACCGATCCGCCAACTTGGTGATGACGCTAAATATTTTCTCAGGAGCGGCGGCTACTTTTAATTCACGCTGGCAAATGAAAAAACCTTCGTGTTTGAGCATTCTTGTGCGGCCTTCATCATCCCAGACGCGTTCAAGTTTATGCGGATGTAAACGCGTCAACGCTTCTTTCGTAGCAGATTCGAAATCAACAAGATTCACTTCGGGATAGATCTTGCGCGCAGCGTTGTGTATGACCACACTGTCACTGGACAATCCTCCCACCAGCGCATACGCAATGGGCCTCGGCACCGGCGTTGTTAATCCGATTCCAAATGCCATGAACCAGACCGGCACATAAGGCAGCAGAAGGAATCTGCGTTTATGTCCACGAGCTTTGGCATAAAGCAGCATCAGTTCTTGATAGGTTGTGACCTGCGGCCCGCCGATCTCAAAAACCTGACCGTGGCCAGAGTGATTATCCAATGCAGCTAAAAGATAATCCATCACATTTTGTATGGCAATCGGCTGTGTTTTATTCTTTAGCCAATAGGGGCCTGGAATAATGGGAAGCAGTTCCGTCATAAAACGGATCATTTCAAAGGAGATGCTTCCAGAGCCAGCGATAACGCCTGCACGAAATTCAGTGACTGGAACTTTCCCCTGTCGTAAGGTTGCTCCCGTTTCGATGCGCGAACGCATGTGCGGCGCGATGTGTTGTTCTTCGTCTGCGAGGCCGCCGAGATAAATGATATGTTGTATGCCCGCAGTTTCAGCCGCGCGCGCAAAATTACGCGCAGCATCTAATTCACGACCGGTGTAACCCTGTCCGCTGGCCATGTTGTGGATAAGATAATATGCGGTACTTACACCCTCAAGCGCAGGTGCAAGTGTGGATGGAATCGTCACATCACCTTGAGTTATTTCCACTTGATGAAACCAGCTTCGATTTTTAAGTCGCTGCGGTTGACGGGCAAGTGCGCGGATCTGATATCCGCGATCCAACAATTGAGGGATCAATCTGCTGGCGATGTATCCGGTTGCGCCCGTGACGAGGATGAGATTTGACATGGGCGAATTTATAAAATCACAGGATTCAACGTTCCACTTTGAACGGCGTTAGATCAGGATCGATTATTTCGTCAAACTCACGCGCGGCGAGGTGTCCACTGAACACAGCTTGTGCGATGATATTGGGCGCTTCGGCGTCGCCGATAATGCGTAAGGATTTAAGTCGACCGTCTGCGAGCGCGGGCTTGAGTTCATGATATAAAGCGTCGCTGGGAATTCTGTCTGTGACCATGAGGATGGCGTCGCAGGCGAGAGTCGACTCAGCGCTGGTAATGGTGTTCGTAACTGTGGCAGTTGTCGGGGTATGCGCTGCGATGACATGATTCGCAAGAAGAGTCACATTCAGCTTTTCCAAATGCTTGAGGATGCGATCCTGTTCAAGGGTGAATTGAGTCCAATAAGAAATTGTTGGCGCAGGAGTCATCAATGTAACTTCGCATCCATTTTGCGCGAGCAGTTCCGCAAGGACACCGCCCATGTAATAATGATCGTCGTCGTAGATAAGCACTTTGCCCGACGGCAGATTGTTATTCATGAGATCATCGGGCGTGAAAATTTTTGCGGTACCCGGCACCGGGCGCGCATGATACCGTCCCATGCCATCACGGCGCCAGGTGGAACCCGTGGCGAGGATGATATGCGGCGCGCCTGCCTCGAGAATATCCTTTGCGGTCATCGGGCTGGATGGATAAAAATATATATTCGGGATTTTTTGAATTTGCGTCAGACGCCAATCAATCACGCGCCGCCACTCATTAAGATTCGGCAGTGCCGATTCAAGCGCAACACGACCGCCCGCTTCGCGTTTTGCGTCGGTAAGAACCACGTGATAGCCGCGTTGACCGAGGGCGCGCGCGGCTTCAAGTCCCGCGGGACCCGCGCCGACGATCAGAATTTCATCTTGTGATTTTTTCGGAGCGATGATCTCAGGATGCCAGCCGCGCCGCCATTCCTCACCCATGGTCGGGTTTTGTGTACAGCGGATGGGAACGAAACGTGTATCACCCGTAACACAAATATTACATCCAATACACTCGCGGATATCTTCGGGACGGCCTTCTTTAATTTTATTGGGAAGAAAGGGGTCGGCGATGCTTGGGCGCGCCGCGCCGATCAGATCCAAGATGCCGCGTTCAATGGCCGAGACCATTGAATCAGGGGATGTGTATCTGCCAACGCCGACCACTGGTTTTGTGGTGAGTTTTTTTACAAAGGAAATATATTTTTCCTGATTGGCTTCTTTTTCAAAACGCGATGTTGTGGAATCGTTTTTCCACGAACTGACATTCACATCCCATAGGTCGGGAAGTTCCGCGAGCATGGCGACAATGTCGTGCGCTTCCCCGTCAAATTGCATTCCATCGGCACCGAGCAATTCATCCACGGCAAAACGAACTGCGACAGCACAGTTATCACCGACAGCTTCTTTTGTATCCTCGATCAGCTCACGAAAAAATCTTGTGCGATTTTCAAGCGAGCCGCCGTATTCATCCGAACGGTCATTATCTTTTGATAGGAGATGAAAAGCGAGAGTCATATTGTGCGCAGCGTAGCAATAAACGATATCGAATCCCGCCTTCCTGGCGCGGATGGCCGCGTTGCGATGCCACTTGCGAACCTGCTTGAGATCGTCCTTCGAAGCGGTGCGCGTTTGCCCGGGTTCATATCCGCTGCCGCCCGTGATGCCCGATGAGCGCGGACCAAACGCAGAGGCCCGTGAATATAAATTCGACGCATCGTGGCTGTTATAGGTTAATTCAATGCCAGCCAGCGCCCCGTGTTTGTGAACGGCATCCGTCATCACCTGCCAGGCGGGAATATCGTCATCACTCCAGATACGTCCCTCAAAGAACGGGGAAAGATCGCTGGTGTAATGGATCTCTGTTTCTTCGGTGCAGACCACTCCCCAGCCGCCCTCGGCTTTCATGCCGCGCATGGCGGCCATGCCTTGCATCATACGGTGACCGAAGCCATTGCAATGCGGCACTTGATAGAATCGATTCGGCGCTCTGACAGGACCGATCTGGATGGGTTGAAAGAGAATGTCGTAGCGGGAAGACATGAGTGATTTCCTAAATGCTTATTTACAACTTGTGAGTTCGGGGAAAAGCCTGGACGAAAACTCATCCATCAGCGATTTTGAATCAACTGGAAAAACGATCATCAATTCCATCACGCGCGTATCGGTATCATTTAACGTCCAGTATTTGATCGCGTATTCGAAGCCTGCTTTCTGCGCTGTGAATTGATACAACCTCAACTTATTTGTTGATTTACATTCCGAGATAGCTTGATAGGTTTCGTAATTCGCAAAAATGGTATTCCAATTTTCACCGCTGAAATAAGCATCTATATCTGAATCCATGTATCCACACTCGAAAATTAGCGCTTCAGTAAAAGCCAGCGCATTGAGCGGGCCGTTCGACCATGTCACATAAACGCGATTGGTTTCAACGGTATAGCTTCTTACCCAGTCAATTCCGCTAAATATTTTACCTGCGTAAGTGAGCGCATGGTCAATATCAGCCTGGGTAGGCTCGCGGGAAATACAACTAGGCGTGACCACGGGCTGCCCTACAGACGGCAGACTGGGTGTGGCTAATACAGCGCCTGGTATTTCGCAGGCGGAAAGAAAGATGGCAGCTATCAGGAGGATGGAAAATTTTATTTTCATTGAGGCATTATTTCTATTCCACAATTTCCTTCACGCGCCCCACCTGCCCATCTTCCAAGCGGACTTTAATTCCATGAGGATGGTTCGGCGATTTCGTGAGAATATCCCTGACAACACCTTTGGTTAATTTACCTGTGCCTTGATCCTGTTTCAAGACTATCAAGACCGTGATGCCGGGTTTGATGTTCAAGCGGGTTTGTCCGTTCATTTTATTTCTCTTTTCATTCAATCAACAATTGCGGATCAATTTCAAGTAGAAAATGCACGCTATCGGCACGACAGAGCGCGTTTAATTTGCAGCGTATTCGAATCTTTCTATAATAAAGTCGCTGCTTGCTTCCAGTTTGTTCAAATAATCTTTTCTAAACCATCCGATTAATGCTTTGTCCGTTTCTGATTCTTTTTGGTCAATTTTTGCAAATACGTAAAGGTTTAAAAATCTGGGGTCATTATATAATCCCTTAAGCGTTTTTTTATTGTTCCAAGACTGTCTTAATGTTCTCTCATTGTACTGCCAGCCCTCCGTAAATACTAATTCTGGGACCACAATATCAGGTTGTAATCGATAGAATGTTTCCTTCTCAAATGAAGCGTGATTTTTTACGCCGATTCTATTTCCATTATTATGTGCCATTAATAAATTATTTAGCCCCATCAAATCAATAACTTCGCCCGGATAAGTATATTTTATTCCTCCCGCAATAATAATACCGATGCTCGGCAAATCGGGTAAACCAACAAACATTTCCCGAATAAATTGCCCATCATCTCTTCCTTTCACCGCTATATCAAACTCCCCGGCAATATTAGACGATTCTTTAAAGGATATCCAGGCATGGGTTTGATACCAAACAAAACATGAAGTAATCAGCAGAATTCCACAGAAAATAAAAACATGCTGTAGCCATCGAGGCACGCTCGGATTAAAATTTATCTGGACATAAAGCGGTATTACAGATTTTACAAAGTAAATAAGACATAAAAGTAAAATTGGATGGATATTTTGGTAGAAACGAAACGAACCAAAGTGGTCACCACCTGTAATCACTGGCGCAGCAAGGCCAATTCCCGCAATTATTGGCAAAAAAAGCAGTCCATCTTTGTTAAATTTTTTTTGTATAAACGCAAGGATTGTATGCATAAAAGCCAGGACAGCAGCCAGAACACATATTTGCACGATCAAGCTTGAAAGAAAGTAATCCTTAAAATATAGGATGCCCTGAGTTAAGTTATAAGACAAAGAAGGAGAGACTTTTGCGTAAAAAGTGTTCGGTAGCGGGTATCCAAAATACTTAAGTCGAAAAACAGTAAGAGCAATAATTGCAACCGCGCATGCCGCAAGCAATGGTGCTATTTCTTTCACAGCTTGAACGATTCCGCCTGCCAGCACTCTGCGAGCAAGAAGGATAACGATGAATATCGTTATCCACAGGAATGATTCCGGCCTAGTCAGTAACAACAAAACTGAGAGTGGAATAAATACTGAATTGATCTTATATGGTATTACATTTTCTCCAACAACAAAAATCGTCGCCAAAAGGAGCAGGGTGCTCCAAATGGCATTTTCCATTAATGCGATTGTGTTCCAGGCTATGTAAGCGGGCGCTGTGATGAGGAGAGTACAGAAAATGATCGGCCATATTAATTTTCTGTACTCTCCATATTCCCTGCTGAAAAGAGTCGACTGCGCGTAAGATAAGATCACTGTTGCGCCAAACGCAATAATGGCAACATTCACAACAAGCAATGTTAATTCGGGTTTGGCCGACAACTTATAAACGAGAGCACATATTAAGACCCACAGGAGCGAAGTAAACCCCTCAACCTTCTCGCCACCGACATTATAAACAAAACCATATCCATTTACAAAGTTTTTTGCGTAAACAAAATATATGTTCGCGTCGTCGACACCTGCAAGTGGACGGTCAAATATACTCCACACTATCCAAGTCGCAATACAAAAAGCAATAAAGACCACAAGATATTTAAGGACAAAATTTTTCATAAATTCCTATTCCCGCACGCGACAATACATAAAAAGCTAAATATAAGTAAATAATAAAACGACCGCTCTCTGGACTTTATATCGCGTCAAGAGTTGGCCAATATTCAGTAAAGCAGCAACTCAGCGCGATATTCATATACTATAGGACATTCCAGACCACGATCTCAACCTTCCGAATCGACAATTTCCTTCACGCCCCCCATCTTCCAAGCGGACTTTAATTCCATGCGGACGGTACGGCGATTTCGTCAGAACATCCCTGACAACTCCTTTCGTTAACTTACCTGTGCCTTGATCCTGTTTCAGGACGATCAAGACCGTGATCCCGGGTTTGATGTTCGAGCGGGTTTGTCCGTTCATTAACTCAACAACCCTTTCGCAAACGAGAGCAACGCCTGCACGTCATTGAAATTCGTGACCATTCCAACGGAAATCCTCACCGCGCCGCTGGATTTGCCGTCAATACATTTTCGAAATTCGTCAATTGACATTACGTCTTTATGGCCGGGGCGCGTGAAGCACACATCCAATTCCACGCGCGAGATGCCGAGCGCGACTTCCCCTGCGCCCGGGTTGCAGAAACAGCCTGTACGAAGTGAGATGTTGACCTTGTTAGCTTCGCTTTCGATGAAGCGATGGTCAAAGGCTTTTCCATCCCTGTCATAGAAATTAACGGTTACAGCGCCGCCGCGGTCATCTGCACTTTTGGCTGGACCAAATACACGGACTAGCGGTTCGCCGGTGTTGTGTTTCATTTGAGTTAAGTTATCCAACAGCCAGCCTGTCAATGTTTTGACACGCTCGTTGATGAGATCATAGCCAATGGATTCGATGTGCTTCAGCCCGATCTCAATCGCGGGGATATTGAGATAATCAAGTGTGCCATCTTCAAAAGCGGCGGCGCCATCGGCGAGATAATATTTGTCACCCTGAACCGACGCGACGGTGATCGTTCCGCCCGCGAACCATGGACGATGTAATTTTGCCAGAGCAGATTTGCGCGCAATTAATGCGCCAAGCCCCGTGGGGTAGCCGAATATTTTATAGAAAGAGATCGCAACGAAATCCGGGTTGACTTTTCCGAGATCGAGTTTATTCGTCGGCACATATGCGGCGGCATCGAGCAATACATCCCAACCGTGCGCATGGGCTTTTTCGATCCACTCCAGCGGATGTTTGACCGAGGAGAAATTTGATTGCGCGGGATATGCAAAAAGGTTGTGACCGTTCTTCGATGGCCGAGACAACTCAAGGTCAAGTTGTGATGCGTCAACGCGCATTTCTGGCAGCATAACCGGAATGTAGGTCACCTCCGCGCCGCGGACGTGGGCGAATTCCCGAATCCCATTTACAGAATTGTGATTGTCAAATGTTAAAAGATAACGCCCATTTGAAAATGGATAGGACTCGCCGATCAGTTTCAACGCACCGCTGGCATTGGATGTGAAGATGGCGAGATATTCATTTGGATCAGCGTTGAAAAAATTCAGGATGTGGTTGCGCGCACTTTCAACGAATTCGGTGGCGATGAGTGAAGTGGGGTTGGATGAATGCGGGTTACCAAAAACATGTTCATGCAGAAGTTGCTGATGTTTTTCAATTTGCGATTCGGCATAGATACCGCCACCGGTGTAATCAAGATAAATATGCTCGCCGCGATCAAGGCGTGCATAATCTTTTTTGCGCAGATCATCAATGGATTCGGTCTTTGTGTAAGTTGGATATTGCTTGAGGAAAATTTGAAATTCATTCATGGTCTTGGCAATCTCCAGGTCGTTGAGGAAAATTTACACTTTAACCGGGTTGCTCAACTTCCCCAGCCCTTCGATTTCAACATCAACCACATCGCCATTCTTCAAAATACCCACGCCAGCCGGAGTGCCTGTGAAAATAATATCGCCTGGCTCAAGCGTCATCACCGATGATATATAAGCGATCAAAATACTAACATTGAAAACCATATCCCGCGTGGAGGCCATCTGTCGCATTTGACCGTTAACGCGGCATGTGACCACCGCATCAGACGCATCAAACTCTGTATCGATCCACGGGCCAAAGGAACAGAAGGTGTCGAAGCCTTTGGCGCGCGTCCACTGACCGTCGATGTTTTGCAGATCGCGCGCGGTGATATCATTGCCGATGGTGTAGCCGAAGATGAATTCCTTCGCCTGGTCGGGAGTGACGTTCCGTGCACGTTTGCTGATAACGATAACCAATTCTGCTTCATGCTCCACCTGATTCGATTGCGGCGGCAAAAGGATATTCTCGCCATTTGAGATGATCGAGGAGGGCGGCTTCAAAAAGATAAGCGGTATTTTGGGAACTTCATTCCCAAGCTCTTTTGCATGTTCCACATAATTACGCCCCACACAAACGATCTTGCTCGGGGCGCACGGCGTAATCAGTTTTACATTCGCAACGGGTATCTTTGCTTCACGACGGCGATATTCACCGAATATATCCCCTACAATTTCTCCAACCTTGTCGTCGAGCAGCCAGCCATATTTCGGGCTATCACCATTGATTTGATAACGAACAATTTTCATGTTTCTCCTTTTACCAAATATTCCATAAAGCTCCCTGCTTTAGCAGTGGGGATGTAAGGAACGGTTTTGCTTGTAGTATACTAAACATAGAAGCTCTCGGACTAGAGAGCCTGGGCTTTGCCCTAGAAGCCCCCGCCTTTAGGCGTGGGGAGTAGTCACAAAAATAGGTGCAGGACAAACCAAGTTCGCCCTGCACCTATTATACAAGTCATTAACAATTTTAACGATTAACCGTCGGGGGCTTAGGCATTTGCGGAATGATCCAGTTGATAAGAGCCTGCGGCGAACGAGTTTGGATGTAGATCTTACCGGGCCCGGTCAACTCTACCACGAGTCCTTCACCGCTGAATAACGTGGATTTAATTCCTCCGACAGTCTTTCGCTGTGCCTCGATCGTCGCATCAAAGGCAACGATGTGAGTTGTATCCACCACATATTTTTCGCCCGCGCTGAGGGTCTTCTCATAAATCGCACCATACGACGAGACAAGCAGAGTGCCTGTGCCGCTGGCTTCCAGCATCGAAATGCCTTCCGCGGCTACAAATGCTTTCATACTGATTTTTGCGTTGAGCTCAATACTCGTTTCAGAAGCCATATAAGAACCGCTTTGCACCATAAGCTTGTTGCCATTCATTTCGATCACAGCAATATCACCGGGCAATTCGGGGGCAAGTGTTATTTCGCCGCCTTCCGCAGGAGCTACAAAGAAATTTTGAAAAAAAGATTCGCCGCCAAGCACCGCACGGCCAAGCGACTTCAACAAACCGCCCTCGGCTTTAGTCTCAATATTCACACCGCCAGACATGCTGACCATCGCGCCAGCCTCCGCGCGGATACGTTCATTGGGAGCGAGCTTGGCAACTGCCAACGAGTAGGACGGACGATACATTACTTCTATATCCATGATTAATCTCCTTTTTTTCTCTCTTAAAAGTTCGCCGTTATACCTTGAGCATGGTTATTTCACTTTGATCCGCGCCCTCCAATAACTCGCCGATGGATTTATGTAAAACAGGATGAACCAGATCCGCTGCAAGCTGTGCGAGAGGCACGAGCACAAACGCACGCTCATGCAACCGCGGATGCGGGATCACGAGCGGAGGCGTATCCATGATCACATCGTCAAAAAATAAAATATCGATGTCTATCAAGCGCGGACCATTTTGAAAATTTGAAACACGTCCCAGCGCTGTTTCAAGCCGCTTCAAGTGACGCAGCAAAGGTTCAGGTTCAAGATAAGTTTCCACCTTCACCACTTGATTCAGAAAAGCGTCCTGTTCTTGAAAACCCCAGGGCGGAGTTTCATAAACCGACGATTTTTTCCTTATCGTCATCTGCGGCGTGAAATTCAAGATCGCCGCCTTAAGATTTGCAAGGCGGTTTCCCAAATTACTTCCGAGCGCGAGGTATGCAATATGATTCATGCTATTTTCTAAAAATCACGGGGATTGTGCCCATCAAAATGTTCAACAACATCCGCTGCGAGCCAGCCTTCGATGTCCCCGTTTGCAAAAGCTGTTTCAGGAATTTCATTCACAAGCCGCGCAAAGTTTTTTCGTTTACTTTCAAATTGATCCAGAATTTCCGCCTCGGAAATATTTTTATATTTCGCGGTCAACTCCACGTTGAACGCGTCTGTATCGTACTCCTCCCATTTAAAATTTGAATCATTTAAAATTCCAGTAATGATGCTTGTCCCTTCGTCCCACCAGCCGATCACGTGCGCGAGCATGTCATGGAAATTCTCAACGCCCTGTTTGCTCAGGAATTCCTTTTTCTTTTCATCATTCAGACAGCTGAAATCTTCAACATACGTGCCCCATTCGTTTTCCAATGTATCCAGAGTCAGGAAACGACTCAACGCGACCAGATGTTCGCGCGCATGATGAATAAATATTCCGTCGATCCATGAACGCACGCGGCGATTCTCCCAGGTCGAATCATTTATCGCCTTTAGGTCTGTTACAGCTTTCTGACGTGTTTTCTCAAAATGAGCCAGGAACTCAGTCTCGTCCCAATTTTTATATTTCGCAACAGCTTCCGCATTGAACTTGTCGAAATCATATTTTTTGCGTTCGTATTCACGCTCTTCCGCAATCGCGAGGATGATCGGCATGGCTTCCTCCCACCATGTCAAAATATGCGCCAGCATGTCGCGGAATTGTTCATAGCCCTGCGCCTTCACTCTTTTGACACCAACTTCAACAGGCCAGCGATTAAATCTTTTCACATAAGTTGCCCATTCGATCTCAAGAAAATCAATTGTGCGTTGTTTCAAATTGGACATGCTGTTCTCCGATATGTTATTTTTCAGTTAATGATACAACCTCTGCGTTTTTTAAAGCATGATGCAAATTCGCACTCTTCAGGAGGATCGCCGTATTTCGCATTCCCGACCCGATGGAGATTTCATCCTCCCGCATCACACTCGCGTCGATCAACACCTTGAGCGGATTCAGCAATCCGAAAGGCCCTACCGTCCCGATATGATAACCCGTCACCGCGAAGACCTCATCCTCAGTTGCCATCGAGATGCGCGAACGGCCAAGATATTTCCGCAATAGCTTCCATGAGACTTGCGCGGGGCCAGCCACCAAAACCATCACGAATTCATCTTCAGCAATGCGGAACAAAATACTGCGCACAACTTGTCCAGGGTTTTGTCCACGGTCACTGGCGGCCTGCTCAAAGGATGTGACCGGAGTCTCGTGGCGGAATATTTTATGTGGAATTCCAAGTTTTTCCAGGGCAATGCTGACGGGGGGTGTATCCATTTATTTTGTCTTATCTTTGTAATCACATAATTTATTGATCGGACATTTTGGGCAATTGGGTTTACGCGCGCCGCAAATCTCTCTGCCTAGACGGATAATATTCAAATGCGCGCTGTAATAGGTTTCAGGTGGAAAAACTGATTCAAGATGTGGATGCGCCTGCTCGACAGTCATCTTTTCAGGACGCAGACCCGTCCGCCCGCTGACACGATAAATGTGAGTGTCCACTGGAAAGGCGGGCATGTTCAATGAAAAACAAAGAACAATCGCGGCTGTCTTCGGACCGACGCCATTGAATTTCATCAGCCAGGCACGCGCTTCTTCGATGGGCAAATCCGCTAAAAATTCGAGATCGAGTGAGCCGCGTTCTGCGGTAATGGCACGCAATACCTGTTGAATACGCGGTCCTTTTTGATTCGCGAGTCCGGCGGGTCTGATCGCGTTAACCACATCCTCCGTATTCGCATCACGCACAGATTCCCATGTCGGCAATTTTGCGCGCAGGGCATGAAAGCCGCGGTCGCGGTTAACATCGTTTGTATTTTGCGAGAGAATGGTGGAAACCAGTTCATCAATGGCTGGCAGTGGATCGCGCCAGATGGGTTCGCCAAAGGCCTGGAGCAATGCCGCATGTATCTTGAGCGCGCGTATCTTTAAGGTTTTCATGATCTGTTATTTATAGAGTCTTTGCATTGAGCCTCATACTTCGCGATAATATTTCAGACTCCGAAAAATAGTGGGATGATCATGCAAGTTTGAATACTGGTTGTGATATACCCGTATTGATGCCAGCGTAATTCTTCAATATTTTCCTGGGGCCAAATTTTGCGAGCGATTGCAATTGCGATTCATTCAAAGCTTTCAATTGGCGCAGGATTTCAAGGGTGACGGAGGGTCTAACGCGTGTACTGGTTTCAAGGTTCTCATTCATCGTGGACTTATCGCCGTCTGTCACCTTGAATGCTATGCCCACGCCATTTTCACCGCACACGCCAGACATGAGCCCTATGATCTGAAACCCTTCCGCGCCACGTTTGGTGATGATCCGACCTTCGCCGATCTGCATGAGTTCGCAATCGAACTCGCCATAATTGCTGATCATTTCGGGATGGGCCGTCATGGCGGATGTGATCTTTTTGCAGGCTGTCGCGCGCGCTTCGCTGAGAGTATGCGGATCGCACATACGCGCCATGCCAAGCGCGGCGTTCAGGAGTGGAATTGCAAAATTTGGTGCCGAGCAGCCGTCGATGCCGAGTTCGATTTTTTCTCTTTCAATTCCGCACATTTCAGAGAAGGCAGTAAGAATATCCTGTTGAACGGGATGATCGTGAGCAAGGTAGTTTTCAATCGGTAAACCGCGCATTTTTGCGTGCGCCAGCATGGCGGTGTGTTTGCCGGAACAGTTGTTAAAATTCGGCGTGGGTGTTATGCCGTTCTGGATAACCAATCTTAAATTGGACGCATCACCGGGCAGGTGAGGACCGCATTGCAGATCGCTTTCTTGAATCTCGATTTTTGCCTGCATGGCTTTGACCACATCAAGGTGCATTTGTGCAGTTTCATGTGAAGCGCAAGACAAAGCGAGTTCACTTTGAGTGAACTTGAAATGCTCCACACCACCGCGTTCGACAAATGGCAGGGCTTGAAATGGTTTGGCTGAGGAACGCAAAAAGGCGACCCCGCCAGGATCGCCATAAGAATGTAAAAGTTTGCCTGTTGAATCTACAACTGCGATGGATCCGAAATGAGTTGATTCAACCACGCTGCCGCGCAATATTTCAAGGAGGGGTTCGTGCGTGGCCATTAATCTTCTTCGGATTGAGCGCTGGAACCGCGATCCTGACGCGCGTTGTAATGGAGCAGGCCATAGCGCAGGCGCTGGGCGAATTGTTTTTGACGCGCTACCGGGGCTTTGAACCATGCCAGCAGTGAAATGACCAGTTTCTCGGTCATAGCGGGATTTGGCTTTTTTGTTGTTATCTTATCCAATTTATCATGCACGTGTTTTAGGAAATCATATTGAGATTTAATTGCAGCGGTGGTCATAATACCCCCGCGACTGCTGATGATCGTGTATCCTTTGAAAGGAGTATCAAGAAGGCTGTTTAAGGAAGTAAGCCAGGCTTTAAGATTCGCGCCTGCCAGGAAAGGGGGTTGATTTTTAAGGACAGCGTCACCAACGAAAACGATCTTTTCCTCGGGCAGGTGTACCCAAATGGAACCATCGGAGGGGCCGGCGTGATGTTCCAACATTACTGGTGAATCACCCCAATGCAAAGTCATTTGATCAAGAAAGGAAATCTCGGGTGGAGCCCAACGCATACTGCCAAGTCCGGGAATGGCTTCCCAATCTGCACCTGTTTCTTCACCTTGAGCCTTGAATGTGTTGGGACGTGTGCGAAATGCATTTGCAGTTTTCTCATGCGCAATCACAGTGCAATCCATGGCGCGCGCGCCGAGGGTTCGATCTGGATGCGCGTCCAAATTAACAAGTACGCGTTCCATGCCTCCGCCGAGATTCATCAACGCGGCACGCCACGAGCGAGCGTCTTCGGGTGAAGGCGGTGCGTCGATCTGAATTAATCCGCGCGGAGTAACGATCACTCCAAGTGTCACTCCGGGGAATTGATCTTCGATTTGGATGTTCTTTGTTATTTCCTGCATACAACTCCTAAGAAAAGAAGGATTTTTGGAATAGGCAATAAATCTTTTTTTGCATATCAACTATAAATATTTACATGAAACGATCTTATTTTAATTTTCCTTCATTACCAATCTGCCAGTCTTGCGCCTTAACTGGCCTGTTACTTTCTTTTGCGCAACAGGCAGGGTAAGCCAGAAAGTGGAACCTTTTTCCAATTCGCTTTCCACCCAGATTTCGCCTCCATGACCAAGAACTGCGAGCCGACAAAAAGCCAAACCTACGCCAAGCCCGTTAGGTCTATTTTTGCCGCGCAATCGGGTGAATTTTTCAAAGATGCGTTCGCGGTCTGATGTAGAAATGCCCATACCGTTATCGCGTACCCAAAATGTGACAAAGACTCCGTCTGTTTTTCCACCAATCTCGATCTGTCCATCCGCTGGCGTGAACTTGATCGCGTTTTCCAATAAATTAATGAATACGCGATGGATCATATCCACATCTACCCAGATCAACGGGAGCACAGTATTTAGCTTGATCTCGATCGTTTGTCGCCGCGCGCTGGCAACTGGCTCCACATCGCGAAGAGCCTCGCGGATCAAAGAGAGTGGGTCCACAGAAAATTGATCCACGATCTGATGGCCTGCTTCAAGCCGATTAATATCAAGCAGGGAATTTACCAGACGCTGGATGCGAGCGGTGGAGTTTTTGGCGATATTAAGCATCGTAGTAAGCGTATCATCAATGGGCATGAGAGTACCCATCATTTCAAGACTTGAAACAATATTGCCAAGCGGCGAGCGGATATCGTGATAGATCATGGCGATCATATCATCACGCAAGGCATCCAACTCTTTTCGTTCGGTGATGTCCCGAAGGATCCATTGGATAGAGTCCGTCTCCTCAAATTCCACACGGCGCGCATGTACCGCTATGGGAATATTACCGCCATCCATCTGCAGCAAACTGGAATCGTAATTGCACTCATCATTTTGCTTGAGGGTTTCAAAGTTCAAGCCTGTATTATTCCACTTAACTTCATGCAATTGATCAACGCTCATGGTATGCAGTTGTTCGTTGCTGTATCCGCTTATAGCCACCGCCTGACGGTTCGCTTCCAGAACCTTGCCTTCCCAATCAGTAATAATGATAGGGTCCACGCTATCTTCGAATAGTTCACGATACCGCTGATGCGCCTTTTGCAGGCGATCCAAAAATTCCGCGTTCTGGATCGTTGTCCCCGCCAGACTTCCCAAGCCGGTCATCACGACCAAAGCATCCATATCGAAAGCACCAGAGATCGGATTAATAGCTTCGAGCACGCCGATGACTTTTCCCTGTGATTGGATCGGAGCAATGGCAATGGCGCGCATTTCGATTCCCCCGAATCTGTCCACTTCACTATAACGAGTATCCTGTCTGACGGTGGGTACTACCAACCCGTGACCATCACGCACCACCAACCCAGCTAATCCCTGTTTATATGGGATATGTCTACCAGGAATATTACCGGAGTTATGTCCCGCTGCGGCCTGGAACACCAGATCATTGTTTGTATTGTCAATTAAAGCCAAGGCTACGGTTTCAACTTGCAAAGCCTGCATGGTCTGATTAAGGATCCGCCGCCAAACATCAGGAATTTCCAGCGAAGTGTTGATTGCCGCGGCCCCTTCAGCCAGCGCAGACATAACGCGTGTAGTCCGCTGACTTTCAGTGTATAAACGCGCGTTCAGTACAGCCACACTTGCCTGATCGGCAATGGCCTGCATTAATTCCAAATGTTCTTCATTGAAAGCATTGGGGGTGGAGTGCACCAGTGTCAGCACTCCTACTAAACGATCACGAGCCATCAACGGCACACAGATCGCTGATTTCGCGCCGCTCTTATCCGCAGAATCATCCGCGCGCCGCAACCAGCGTTCATCTTTGCTGGTATCCGGTACAAGCGCAGGTTTGCAATGTTGCACCACCCATCCCGCCAGGCCGCGTTCCACGGTCTCACGTAACTGTTGCGTGGTATGGTCGTGGAATTGTTTGCCAAACACGATGGTCGCATCTACGGGTTTGCCAAGATCATCCATCACCACAATACTGCCGCGCTCTCCACCTACATGTTGGAGGGCTGCAAAAAGCAAGCGCTGCAGTACAGTGCGGAGATCCAACGCAGTGGCAACCTCGCGACTGACATTGATCAATAATTCAAGTAGGGAGCGGGAGCGGTCTTCAGACATGAGTTTTATAAAGGAATAAATATATTTTAATTGTAGTGGATAAATCTCGGGTAGCCCCTAAATTATTCCACTCTATACTTCAGCGAAGTATAGCCCCTTTGGTACAATTACGCCATGCCCCTTGATCTATCTCGCATAAAAGCCCTTTGTTTTGACGTGGATGGCACCCTCAGTGATACTGACAATCTCTATGCCGGTAAAGTTTCCCGCTTTTTGCCGCGCTTCCTGTTCAAAGATCCCGATCATAGTGCGCGCCGCTTTGTGATGTGGGTCGAAGCACCCGGCAATGCCATATTGAGTCTTGCTGATACACTTGGCATTGACGATGAAATGGTTGTGCTTATCGAATGGTTGTCGCGCCACAGCAAGCGATCCTCGAGGGAATTTCTGCTTGTTCCCGGCGTGGATGAAATGCTAAAACAATTACATGGCCGCTATCCAATGGCAGTCGTCAGCGCGCGTGATGAAAAAGGTACTATGGCATTTCTTGAACGTTTCGATCTTGTGAAATATTTTGACGCGATCATTACGGGTCTATCAGCAAAACATACCAAGCCATATCCCGATCCTGTTTTATTGGCCGCGAAAATAATGAGTGTAGCTCCTGATAGCTGTCTGATGGTCGGTGATACTACTGTGGATGTACGCGCAGGAAAATCCGCTGGCGCTCAGGTTGTGGGAGTGCTTTGCGGATTTGGCGAAGAAGCAGAGCTAATAAAAATGGGTGCGGATCTGATACTGCCATCTACGCCAAAGCTGATCGACGTGCTGAAATAATCGACAGGCTCTGCCAGAATCAAAACAGGAGTTGCGAGAACTCCTGTTTTTTTGAATCAATGATCAGGCAGCCTGCACTTGTGCGCCAGCCATCCATAATCCAAGTTGTTCGCGCGTGGTTTTCTTTGCATCTACAATAGCTACGATCTGACCGCGATACATGACGGCGATGCGGTCGGAGAGCGCCATAATCTCATCCAACTCTGCCGAGATGAGCAGGACCGCCACGCCGCGGCCGCGCATTTTTATAATCTCGCCGTGGATGTATTCGATCGAGCCGACATCCAGTCCGCGTGTGGGCTGATTCGCGATAACAAGTTTTACATTGCGGCTAAGTTCGCGCGCAACGATCACTTTTTGTTGATTGCCACCGGAGAGTTTGCCGGCGTTTACGAACGGCGATGGTGTGCGCACATCGAACGCGCTGATGAGTCTCCGTGAATTTTCATCGAGTGCTTTGGGTTGAATAACACCGCGCGAACTGAACGGCGCATGGTAGTAATCGCAAAGCGCCATGTTATCTGCTACGCTGTAACTGAGCACTAATCCGTGACGCTGGCGATCTTCAGGAATGTGACCAAGGCCGGCTTCGGTGATTATGCGAGGCGATTTGCCGGTCAGATCTTTTCCGTCAATTGTTACTTTTCCGGTGGTGGGTGAACGCAGACCGGTCAGAGCTTCTGAAAGTTCGGTTTGGCCGTTGCCTTGTACACCTGCGATACCAAGCACTTCGCCGCCGCGCACAGTGAATGAAACATTGTGAACTGTTTCAAGATCACGCTGGTCGCGAACAGAAATCCCTTCCACTTTGAGAATTTCTTCTTCCGCTTCATGATCTTTCTTATCCACGGTCAGTATGACTTGACGGCCAACCATCATATTTGCCAATTGAGCTGAATCTGTTTCAGATGGGATGACGGTGTTGATGACTCGTCCCGCGCGCATAACCGTGATGCGGTCTGCTATGGCGAGGACTTCCTTCAGCTTATGCGTAATGAAAATGATGGAGACACCGCGCGCGGTCAGGTCACGCATGATGCGGAAGAGATCATCTGCTTCCTGCGGAGTCAGCACTGCGGTCGGTTCATCCAGGATTACGATCTCGGCGTTGCGATACAGGGTTTTGACGATCTCAACGCGTTGTTGAATGCCCACAGGCAGCGGACCAACCAAGGCGTTCGGGTCCACATCAAGACCATACTGTTTAGAGATTTCAGTGATTCTCGCCGCGACAGTCGCACGGTCCAGTGAACCGTTTTTGACGGTTTCATCTCCAAGCATGACGTTTTCCGCAACGGTAAAGACCGGGATGAGCATGAAGTGTTGATGCACCATGCCGATGCCAAGCGCTATGGAATCTTTTGGAGAAAGGATCGTCGCAGTTTTTCCGCCGACGCTGATCTCGCCTTTATCAGGGTTGTGAAGCCCGTACAGCAGATTCATCAATGTGCTTTTGCCCGCGCCATTCTCTCCGAGCAAGGCGTGAATTTCACCTTTGCGCAGATCAAAGTTGACGTTGTCGTTGGCGAGTACACCGGGAAATTGTTTGGTGATTCCTTTTGCTTCAAGAACAATTTTTGATTCAGACATGGCGGTCTCCTATTTCTCGTATGGAACGCCATCTGCGGCGGGCGGAGTAGTTTTTCCGATGATACCGGTCAGGATGATCATGGTCAGGATGTATGGCGTGAGTCCCACGATATAGGATTCCTGAAGAAATGACCACGCTGGAGGAATGACATCCCGGTATATCTGCATGTTTATCAGCATAGCTTGAGAAGCACCAAATACCAACGCGGCGGCCCATGCGCCGATGGGAGTCCAGTTACCGAAGATCATGGCGGCAAGGGAAATAAAGCCGCGTCCATTCGTTAGCAAAGGCTCAAAGGATGGGACTGATTCGATGGTGAAATATGCGCCAGCAAGTCCGGCAAACATTCCACCGATGATCACGTTGGCATAGCGCATTTTGACAACATTGATGCCGACTGTATCTGCGGCTTTGGGATGTTCACCTACGGCGCGGGTGCGCAAGCCCCAGCGTGTATTGAATAAAATATAGTGAGAGAGAAATACCAACAGGATGGCGCTGATCGCGATCGGCTTTTGATCAAAGACGCGGTTGATGGCTTGCACGTTTTGCAAACAAGCTGCGGATGAACCGCAGATCGAAGTAAATAATTCTGTCAGCGGAACATGGATGGTGGGAAGAACACCCGGCGAACCTGGCACGCTGCCGCCAAAGACACTGCCTTTCCCAAAGAACAGCTGGCGATTTAAAAATCCTGTTAACCCAACTGCAAGGATGTTGATGACCGTTCCACCGATGATTTGGTCCACCTTGAATGTAATCGAGAGCACTGCGTGAAGCAAAGACATCAATCCGCCGGTGAGTACTGCAAAGAACACACCGAGCGCGATGCTGACTGCGGGCGTAAACCCGAAGATGTGATACATGTAGATACCGCCCAGCCAGCCGAAGAATGCGGCAGTCAGCATCATGCCTTCAATACCGATATTGACCACACCGGCGCGTTCGCAGAATACTCCTGAAAGCGCACCCAGGGTGAGCGGCGTCGCGACTGCGATGGTTGTAGCCAGCATGCTGGTGACGATCAAGAGCGGCGGTTGTTTTACCTGTCCGATCATCACGACCACGCCGAAGAGAACAATAATAATCAGAGCAATGAAGCTAAATCGTTTCCAGTCCATAGTTCTCTCCTAGCCTCCCCAGCCGCGGGTGAGCACGACACGTTCACCTTTGGATTTGATGCGATAGATATATCGAACGATCGCATCTGCAGCGACAAAGAGCAGGATCAACGCCTGTATCATGGAGATCAAGTCCACTGGCAATTGCGTCAGGAATTGCATGCGCGTCGCGCCATTACGCATCGCAGCAAACAGAAAAGCCGCCAGCACAATTCCAAGCGGATGTGATTTTCCAAGCAGGGCGATGGCAATGGCATCATAGCCATAACCGATCGAGAAGCCAAGTTCATGACGGTAATTCAAGCCGGTGACTTCAATGGATCCAGCCAAACCTGCTAATGCTCCCGAAAGCATCATGGTGAGAATAATTGTGCGCTTCACATTGATGCCCGCATATTGCGCCGCATCTGGATTCAGCCCTACGGTGCGAATCTCAAAACCAAGTGTGGTTTTGTTGAGCAGCCACCAGATGAAGAATGCAACAAGTAGCGCAAGTACGAAACCCCAATGGATGCGAAGTCCATCGAAGATCTCTGGCATGCGGGCGCTTTCCGCGATGAGCGGAGTGCGCGCAATCACATTCGTGGGACTTCTATCTTTCATGATGCCGTTCAGCAGGAATGAGGTGGTATTCAACGCAATGTAGTTCATCATAATGGTGTTGATGACTTCATGCCCGCCTGTGTAGGCTTTAAGTGCGCCCACGATACCTGCCCATATTCCGCCCGTCAACATGCCGACGAAAATAGCCAGTGGCAGGTGAATATAAACTGGCAGATCAAAACCAAGCCACTCCGGCAGGGCATAACCAATCAAAGCTGAAAAAACAGCGCCGACAGCCAGCTGCCCTTCCGCGCCGATGTTGAACAAGCCACCCTTAAACGCCAGGGCGACTGCCAGACCTGCGAAGATATATGGAGTTGCCCAGACAGCAGTTTCGCTTAATGCTTTTTTAGAACCAAACGCTCCCTGAAGTAATCCCTTATAGGCTAAAAAAGGATCTCCGCCTACTAACTTGATGATAATTCCGCCAATCACCACCGCTGTCAGAATGGCAAGAAATGGAACCAAACTGGCATCCGAAATGGATTGCAGTAATTTTTTTATTGGCGAATTTGATTGCTTTTCTGATTGCATCTTCGCTCCAGTTGAGTATATGAATTGTGGAGCGATTATATCAAACAAGTTCATATTCTTTGTTTAAATGCAAACAAAAAGTATTAAAAATAAAAAATGGGAAAAAGGCTTATACCTCTTTCCCATTTTTTATTGCATACAAAACTAAAGCTTATGGTTTGGCAGGAGCTACACCAGTTGTGACAGAGCCGTCGAGCAATCCGGTATTGATTTTTTCCATTGCAGTCTTGACTTCGGCAGGCACGCTGCTGTCAAGGTCGTGATAGGGAGCGTAACCAGCTTTGCCGTTGAAATTGCCAGCTTTAATGGAACCATCTTTGGCGGCGGCGATCAAGTCAGCCACGCCGGGGGTGATGAGCTTCATAGCGCTGGAGAGCATGCGGGAAGCAGCTTCAGGCAGGGTCAGGAACTGATCAGCATCCACGCCGATGGCGAAAGCGCCGGCCTGAGCCGCAGCGGTGATGGCACCGTTTCCGGTCAAACCACCGCAACCAAAGACTGCATCTGCGCCCTGATCCATCATGGACTTGGCGGTCTGAGCGCCCCACTCGGGATCGGTGAAGGTCTTGTCGAAGCCCACATCGCTGTGGTATACAACGAATACTTCGGTGGTGGTTCCGTTCAAGCCGTCGGCATAAGCCGCGCCGGCTTTGTAGCCTTCACCATAGCGCCAGACTGGAGGAACAACGTCGGTACCGCAAACGGCACCGATCTTGTGGCTCTTGGACATCATCGCGCCGAGTGCACCAACGAGGAAGCCGGCCTGATCTTCAGGGAAATTCAAACCGGTGACGCCTGGGGTCTCCGCTGCCTGGAACTGATCCACGCCAATGAATTTGACATTGGGATAGGTTGCTGCTGCAGCGACAGTGGCTTCGCCGAGACCGAAACCTACGGTAACGATAACATCATAGCCGGCATCAGCAAAAGTGCCGATGTTCTTGGCATAGTCCTTGGCGTCGGCGGTCTCAATGAATTGAACCACATCAGCCACACCATCAGTCTTGGACTTCTGAACGCCTTCCCAGGCAGATTGGTTGAAGGATTTATCGTTGACCTTGCCCACATCGGACACGAGACCAACACAGAAGACTTCTGCTTTGGAGCAGTCTGCTTCTGTGGGCGCAGAAGCACCACAAGCCGTGAGGATCATCGAAGCGACAATCACCAGGGCCATAACAAAATAAAGCTTTTTCATTTTTTTCTTCTCCTAGAAGAGTAAGGGGTTTAATGGCTTGCTTATAGTTTTAGCAAAGCCTTACGACTTTGCAAGTATAAATCCTTATTTTTTATTGTGCAAGCCTGAACAATGTCAGGGTTTTTCAATGGCGACGCCGGTTTTGATTTCCCCGCTTAACAGCTGTCCAAGCAAAGTGTCCAATTCCAGAGCCAAACTTTCTGGAAATCTTGGATCAAGCGGCATGTACTTAAATTGACCTGATCGCGCATCAGTGATATTTCCATCCCTCAACAAACGGATCACATTCTGGATCTCGAAGCTAGTACTACCCAAAATAGAAGTTACTACACTTGAACCAGACACTCCTAAAACCGCAGCCTGATCACGCTCTGTGCCAATGGAATTGACCTGTGCCTCAGCCGCCGCGCGCAACGCGCTTTGACCTGTCGCGCCGCCCGCCGCGAAGATCACATCTGCGCCGCGTTTAATTAATGTCTGCCCGCTATCAAATCCCCAGGTTTCATCAATGAATAGTTTTTCACTGCTGCCATTTTCGTTATAGAGCACCTGCACTTTAATGTTTTTATCTATATATTTCACACCCGCGCGGAAACCTTCGCAGTATCTCCACATCGAACCAATACCGGAGGTCTCGCACAAGGCGCCGACGACTTGTGTCTTGGTGATGCGCGCAGCCAATACTCCGGCCAAGAATCCCATTTGATCTTCAGCGAATGTAAGTGGAATAATATTCGGGCGTACTTCTTCAACGGGTTGATTCATGCCGATAAAAACAGTATCAGGATAACGGTCGGCAGAGCGAAGCGTTTCATCGCGCAGACCAACTCCGCTGGTGATGATCACATCGAATCCCTTTTGCGCAAAGTAGATGATATTTTTTTCGTAATCGCGCGTATCCACGGTGTCAATATATTCAACTCGGTCTGCCAGCCCATTTGCTTTGGCCTCCTCCAATCCCGCCCACGTATCTTGATTAGCTCCATGATCCTGAATGCCGAGAGTATCCGTCACCAGCGCCGCGCAGAAAACTTTTTCGCTAAAACAATCTGGCGCTTGCGCGCAAGCAGTGATGCTTGACAGCGTAAGCGCCAGAATGAACCAACCCAATGTAATTCTCAATTCCTAATTCCTACTTTGTTAGTGTGTCGCTTCGCCGTGTTTTACACCGAGCATCAACCACAATGAGATCAGCATAAAAGCAGGCGCGATCAACATGATGACATTATAGTTGTTGTGCGTGACTTGGATTGCCAGACCATTCAAATTTGGACCGACGATGGCCGAGAGTGTGGAGAAAAGATAATACAACCCGGTAAATGTGCCGATGCGCGCGGCGCTGGTCAGGTCAACGATCATGGGCAGCGAATTGATGTTGACGAATGCCCAGGCGATGCCCGCGAAGATCAGCATCACGCCTGCCAGTGTCAACATACGCGGACCACCTTCGACGAGCGGAATGCCGACCAAAGGCAGGGGCGCAATTTTCATCAACAAGGCGCTGGCAGGAGTAATGTACAACAAAATTAATATGACGGTGATCATAGCCAGGCCAATTGAGATGGTGATGCGCCGTCCAATTTTGCCTGCAATATACCCGGATGGAATTGCGAACAATACAAAGAACAGCGGAAGCACTGAAAGTAAAGTAGCTCCATCACCTTCAGGCAAGCCGAGATGATTTTTTGCATAGAGCGTGAAGAAGGTATCCACCGCAGAAAATCCAATGAACCAGAAAAAAATGGCCATCAGAATGCGAATACCGCTCTTGTCGGAGTTGTCGATCACTTCACGCAGACTCGCCAGAATACCGGGCTGTTTTTCGGTTGTTTCTGAATATTCCTTCGGCTCTTTAACAAAGAAAAAAACGATCAGTGCTGCGATGATGACCAGCGCGGAACCAAGCCAAAAAGGAAAGCTGGGGCTGATTTTGTATAACATGCCGCCTGTTTGCAGAGCCACGATCGTGCCAATACCGCCCATAAAGTTGATCACACCATTGGCTTGCGAGCGATACTGGGAAGGTGTGATGTCCGGCATGAGCGCCACAACGGGCGTGCGCCATAGCGCGGCGCTGAGCAGCATGGTGCTGGTACAGGCCACAAAGATGGGCAGCACTGACGCGATCGGGATCAAACCAAATGCGAGCGCGGTGATCGGTGCGCCAACGAGGATGAACGGGATACGCCGCCCAATGGGCGTGCGTAATCTGTCAGACCAGGCGCCGACGGGCGGCTGGATGAATAACGCGGCGATATTATCCAGTGTCATAAAGAAGCCGATCAAGATCGGGGAGAGGTGAAACTTATCCGCAAGAAAAATGGGGACGAATGCGTTGTACACGCCCCAGATCACGCTTGCGCCAAAAAATCCAAAACCGAGCAGAAAAATCTTTCCATAGTTGAATTTTGTTGCCATGTTTTCCTCCAGGTGTGTGGTTTGTCAAAGGTTGAAAATTATTCGGCTTTTGATTTTTGACTTTCGACTTCAGCTTTTATACCCTCAATAAATTTTAAATCTTTTTTTGTTAATTCCGCTTTTTCCAGCATGTCGGGTCTTTTGTTAAACGTGCGTAACAGCGATTGTTCGCGGCGCCACTTATCTATTTTTGCGTGGTCGCCAGTCAGCAGAATGTCGGGAGTCTTCCAGCCGCGAAATTCGGGTGGACGTGTGTAATGAGGATATTCGAGCAAACCTGTGGCATGTGAGTCATCCTGCGCACCGGTTGGGTCGCCAAGAACATCGGGCAGGAGTCTGGCGATGGCGTCAATGAGAATTAACGCGGGAAGTTCGCCGCCTGTCAACACATAATCTCCAATGGAGATTTCATCTGTCACGAGATGCTCGCGGATGCGTTCATCGATTCCTTCGTAGCGGCCGCAGATCAGAAAAATACGCGGATGCTGAGAAAGTTCCTGCGCGATGCTTTGGTTGAAGACACGTCCCTGCGGGGTGAGCAAAATGATCGGGATCTTTGAATCAGACCTGGGCGGAGTTGGTTCGGTATTTAATTCCAATATTGTTTCTATGGCTTCGAAGACCGGGTCAGGTTTCATCACCATTCCGCCGCCACCGCCGTAGGGGGTGTCGTCGGTGGTGTGATGTTTGTCGTGTGTGTAGTCGCGGATGTTGTGCACGCGCACGTTGATCAGATCCCGTTCGCGGGCGCGTTTGATAATACTGGTTTCAAGATACGATGGGAAAACTTCTGGCAGGAGGGTAAAGACCTCAAATTGCATGAGTGGATTTTAACATAGAAATTTTTCTGAACCCTGTGATGTTAGAAGTAAATGAGAAATCGAATCGCTTGCTTGACTGTGTTTTGAAAAAAATGGTAATATGATTGCATGTATCTAAAAGGCAGTAAATGGAGTATGAACCGCAGGCGGACGCGGCCAAATTGGTTTCGCATTATTCTGCTGTCTTTGCTTGTGTTAGGCGGCTTGTACATGAATCGATTCATTATTCCGAACCAGCCTCAGTATGGCGTGCCTTCGCCGACTCCAACACGTTCGCCTGAATCATTTATCACAGACGCGGAAACTTATTTCAATCAAGGCAAGTTGATTCCTGCCATTAATTCCTATAAGGATGCCATCACCTCAAATCCGAACGATCCAGCCGTGTATGTGGCTTTGGCGCAGGTTCAGGTCTTTCAAGGTCAATATAAAGAGGCGCAGAAAAGCGCTGAGTCAGCCATCCTGCTCAATAATGATAGCTCCATGGCACACGCGGTGCTCGGCTGGGCTTTGAGTTTTCAAGGCGACTATCTTGAAGCTGAAACCAACATCAAACAGGCGCTGTTGCTGGATGACAGGAATGCGCTTGCGCATGCTTATTATGTGGAAATCCTTGTTGGTTATTCCTACACCCCAACGGCTCCTTTTGGTGCCATTGAAAAAGCCATTGAGGAATCTAGAGTCGCTGTGGATCTTGCACCCGATAAACTGGAAACCTATCGTGCGCGCGGGATCATTCTGGAAGCCACGGGTCAATATGATGAAGCGATCGATCAATATAAAAAAGCGATCGATATCAACGGCAATATTCCAGACCTGCACCTCGCTCTTGGAATCAATTATCGCGTCCGAGGCTTTTACGATCTGGCAATAGCCGAATTTACAAGTGCCAATGCGCTAAATCCAAATGACCCCAACCCCGATCTTTATCTGTCGCGCACATACGCAACGATCGGCGAATTTGCACAATCCATGCAATACGCCGAGTCTGCAGTGGCGAATAATCCGGCAGATACAAATCTGCGCGGCAACCTCGGTGTGATGTATTATCGCAACGCCTACTGGGAGAAATCAACCAAGGAACTTGGGTATGTGATCAACGGTGGTTTCACAGAGGATGGCACGCCGCTCAATGCGATCAACCTCCTGCCTGATGCTCCCCGCATTGCAGAGTATTATTTCACTTATGGGCTAGCCCTTTCGCGGTTGAACAAATGCGGCGAAGCCCTGGGTATCGTGAGAATGATCAATGAACGCATCCCAACAGATGAGCTGGCCGTGGAGAATGCGACGGCTATCGTTAACCGCTGCCAGCAGAATCTCGTACAGACACCCATACCACCGTTTCCAACTTCGCCTAATCCTGCTGCTGCGACGACTCCTACAGCCACACCATGAACATCAATCCAAGGCACTTGCTATTTCGACGGCGCAGCGAATCCAATGTGTATCGCATGTTCTTTTGGATCACTTTGATCCTCGGTGGAATCTGGCTGATCCGCTCTGTGCAGGCTGGCGATATCAAACCCCTCTTTGATCCCACACCTGTGCCCACACGCATGGCCGTATCTTTCGCGCTCGAAGGGGATGCGCAATTCACCGCAGGTCAATTGGAAGCCGCCATTACCGCCTATCGTGAAGCAGTTTCCCTGGATCCCAATAATGCTCAAATATTGGTAAAACTTGCGCGCATCCAAACCTATTCTTCTGCGATGATCGTGAATCGCGATGAAGTTGTAGCGCGCCTGAACGAGGCTCTTGAATCGGCAAAAAAAGCAGTTGACCTTGCGCCTGATGACAGCAATGTCCACGCCGCATACGCGTTTGCCATGGATTGGAGTGCGACCTATCTACCCGCGGACGAAGCGCGCGCGCTGCTCGCCAAGGCAGAACAGGAGGCGGTGCGTGCTTTGCAACTGGATCCTGATAACGTGCTCGCGCGAGCCTTTTATTCAGAAATTCTTCTCGACCAGGGAAAATGGAAGGATGCGCAGCAAAATATTGAGCAGGCTTTACAGCGCGATAATTCACTGATGGATACACATCGGGTGCAGGCTTCGGTGCTTGAGTCGGGACAAGATTATGCGCTCGCGATTGAAGCCTATGACCGCGCAATTGCCATTACTCCAAACCTGACATTTTTATATCAACGCGCCGGCGCAAACTATCGCCGGCTGGCTTCTGACAGTCCCAACAAAGATGTTCAAAACCAGCTTTTTGAAAAATCCTTGGAAAAATTCGCCCAGGCGGCACGCATCAACGATCAATTAAAAATTAAAGACCCCGGGCCGTACCTTTCCATCGCAAAAACATATTCTCAAATGGGTCAGTTCTTCATTGCCATCCGCAATGTGCAGAAGACGATCGAGTTCCAGCCTTCCAATCCGGTTTTTTATGGTGAGCTGGGAGTGCTCTATCATAAGAATCGTAACTATGAGACTGGCATCCTGGCGCTCGAATGTGCCGTGCGTGGATGTACCGCGGAACAATCCTGTCCTGCGCGCGGGGACTGTGGTTCAAATGATATCGCCACTGAAGTGAAGGGACTTCCGCTCAGAGCAGATACGATCTACTATTATGATGTGTACACCTCAGAATTGGCCGCCCTGAGTACTCCCAAGAAGAGTTACTGTACGGAGGCACTATCGATCGCCGGTGAGATCGCAGCCTCTGAGTTTGACAACGATCCCAATATCGCAGCGGATATTGTGGTGGTGCGTAGCATCTGTAATTTCGACTCGAAATCGGCAACGGCGACGAGTGAACCAACTGCCAGCGGAACATCTACGATTACTCCATAGTCTGGGCGGAGGGGAATATTAGGCACGCACAATCAACCCACGGGGGGCAGGATACGCTTTGTGATTCATCAGAGTTTTGTAAGAAATTCTATATTCCCCTTGACGCACCCTCTTTAACTAGGTAAGATTGATTTTAGCACTCGCAGCAATTGAGTGCTAAAATTTGTGTTTACAACAAATCCAAATCCCTTATAGGAGACAAGAAATGGCAAAGACATCATTCAAACCTTTGGGCGCTCGCGTGCTCATCGAAGCAGTGGAGCAGGAAGAAGTAACCGCGGGCGGTATCGTCCTCCCCGAAACTGCGAAAGAAAAACCTCAGCAAGGTAAAGTACTGGCCGCCGGCCCCGGCGACCGCAATGACAAGGGCGAGCGCGTTGCCATGGATGTAAAAGCTGGCGACATCGTGCTGTTCGCCAAATACTCTGGCACAGAAGTCAAGATGGACGGCAAGAAATTGCTCATCATGCGCGAGAGTGATCTTCTCGGTATCGTCGGTTAATTAAAAAGGAAATATTCCCATGGCTGCTAAACAAATTGTATTTTCAGAAGAAGCCCGCCGCAAGCTTAAGAACGGCATGACGATTGTTGCGAATGCTGTATCCGCAACCCTCGGACCGAAAGGCCGCAATGTTGCAATCGACCGCAAGTTCGGTTCCCCCAGCATCACCCACGACGGTGTTTCCGTTGCGAAAGAAATTGAACTGGAAGACCCGTTTGAAAACATGGGCGCTCAACTCCTCAAGGAGGCCGCTCAGAAGACCAATGATATCGCTGGTGACGGTACAACCACATCCACCGTTTTGGCTTATGCCATCGTGACCGAAGGCCTCAAGGCTCTTGAAGCCGGTTACAACCCGATGCTGCTTAAGAAGGGCATTGAACTCGCCACCGAGACCATCGTGGCTGAACTCAAGAAAAATTCCACCAAGATCGACACCCGCGAAGAGATCGCCTCCGTAGCGACCAACTCTGCGGCTGATGCCGAGATCGGCGAATTGATAGCAGACGTGATGGACAAAGTTGGAAAAGACGGCGTCATCACCGTTGAAGAATCCAAGACCATGCAGTTCGAAACCGAATTCGTGGAAGGCATGCAGTTCGACCGTGGTTACATCTCGCCTTATTTCATCACCAATGGCGATCAGATGGAAGCCCAGATCAGCGACGCGTATGTGTTGGTCTATGACAAGAAGATCTCTGCCGCACAGGACATTGTTCCTTTGCTCGAGAAACTTGTCCAATTAGGCAAGCGCGAGCTCGTCATCATTGCTGAAGATATTGACGGCGAAGCGATTGCGACCCTGATCTTGAACAAGATCCGCGGTATGTTGAACGTACTCGCCATCAAAGCCCCAGGCTTTGGCGACCGCCGCAAAGCCATGTTGCAGGATATTGCCGCCCTCACCGGTGGACAGGTCATCTCTGAAGAGACCGGCCGCAAGCTTGAAACAACCACCGTCCAGGATCTTGGTCGCGCTGAGAAGGTTGTCTCTGACAAAGAGAACACAACCATCATCGGCGGCAAAGGCAAGAAGGGCGATATCGATTCCCGCATCAAGGAAATCCGCATCGAGATCGACAAGAGCACCAGCGATTACGACAAGGAAAAACTTCAGGAACGTCTCGCCAAACTCAGCGGTGGTGTTGCCATCATCCGCGTAGGCGCCGCGACCGAAACTGAAATGAAAGAGAAGAAGCACCGCGTGGAAGATGCCCTCTCAGCCGCTCGCGCTGCTGTAGAAGAAGGTATCGTCCCTGGTGGCGAAATCTCGCTCATCAACGCCGCTGTCAAACTCGACAAACTCGCCAAGCAGCATGCTGAAGACGAGAACGAAGAGATCAAAGTTGGCATCAACATCATCAAGAAGGCGCTCGAAGCCCCGATCCGCAAACTGGCTTCAAACGCTGGACAGGATGGTTCAGTCATCATTGACACCGTCCGCCGCACTGCCGCCGAGAAGAAGAACATCAATATCGGGTTCAATGTGCTCACTGGCGAATACACCGACATGATCAAAGCGGGCGTGATTGACCCCGTCAAAGTTGTGCGCGGCGCTCTTGAGAACGCGGCATCCATCGCCGCAATGATCCTCACAACTGACGTGTTGATCACGGATGTGCCTGCTAAAGAAAGCGGCCCAGCCATGCCTCCTGGTGGCATGGGCGGTATGGATTACTAAATCCGACCCCAAGTATTTGTTCGAGGCAGGTCTGAGATCTGCCTCGAACTTTTTAAGTTGGTATAATCTTGACGATGTTTTTCAAGTCGCGTTTCCCTTTGACTCAATTGATTCTGATCCTCGTTTTTGGATTATGTGCATGCGCTTCTTTCGGTACCTCAAGCACTCCCCAACCACCTATCCCTACGGGTACTCCCGAGCCTCCTACAGCCACGCCTGTGCCTTCAATAGCGACGATCAACGGAGAATACATCAGCCTTGCAGAATTCCAGGCTGAGCTCGCCCGTTATCAATCTGCGCAGACCACACCTGGGAATACAGTAACGGATGAAGAAGCGAACAAAATTGTGCTGGAGGATATGATCACGCAGTTTTTGCTGGCACAATCTGCAAGGGAAGCAAATTTCAATTTGACAGAAGCAGATTTACGATC
>CAIWRB010000289.1 GCA_903914955.1 uncultured Chloroflexota bacterium
GGTGCGTGCTGAATTACGTGAGGCACTTAAGCCATTAACCGACCTGGAAAGATTAGTGAACCGCGTCATGGCGGGACATGCGCAACCGCGCGATATGGTTTCAATGCGAAATACTTTGGAGTATTTGCCAAAAGTAAAGGCAGTAGCCAGTGAACAGTTGCCTGTTGGCCAGTGGTCTGATTGCGAGGAACAACTTTCATTATTACAAAGCGCCATAGACGATGATCCACCAGCGACGCTGCAAAACACAGGAGTGATCCGCGCGGGATATTCAGCAGAGTTGGATGGCGTGATCGAAGCATCCAAACACGCGCGGGATTGGATCGCAAATCTGGAGGGCATCGAACGTGAACGGACCGGCATCAAGACTCTCAAGGTTGGGTACAACAAAGTCTTCGGCTATTTTATAGAAATTTCACGCGGCGCAGCGGATAGAGCGCCTGAGAATTACATCCGCAAGCAAACACTGGTTAATGCAGAGCGCTTCATCACACCTGAGATGAAAGAATATGAAACACTGGTATTGAACGCGGAAGATAGAATTAAAGAAATTGAAACTCGCCTATTTCGTGAAGTTTGCGCGGATTTGGCCAGGGCTGCCAATAAAATATTATCCACTGCGCGCGCACTGGCGGAATTGGATGTACTGTCCGCTTTGGGTGAGGTGGCGGCTCTCGAAGGTTATAACAGGCCCGAGGTCCACGAAGGAAGCGAATTGGAAATCCACGAAGGGCGTCACCCGGTTGTGGAACAGCTAATACACAATGACCGATACATCCCCAATGATGTCATCTTTGAAAAAGGCGAAGTCGTGCGGATCATCACGGGGCCGAACATGGCGGGCAAATCAACTTATTTGCGACAGACCGCGCTGATCGTGCTGATGGCACAAATGGGATCGTTCGTGCCAGCCGCGTCTGCAAGAATCGGATTGGTGGACAGGATATTTACGCGCATCGGCGCGCAGGATGAAATTCACGCTGGACAATCCACGTTCATGGTGGAGATGGTCGAGGCTGCAAATATCCTGCATCATGCCACTTCGCGTTCATTATTGATCCTTGATGAGATCGGGCGCGGTACTTCGACCTATGATGGACTTTCGATCGCGTGGGGCATTATTGAGTATATTCACAATCATCCGCAGCTGCGCGCAAAGACTTTATTCGCGACGCATTATCACGAACTGACTCAACTTGCAGATTTACTTCCAGGAATTCGAAACTATAACGTAGCGGTGAGTGAAGCGGATAATAAAGTGGTGTTCCTGCACAAGATCATCGCCGGCGGCGCGGACCGTTCGTACGGGATCCATGTGGCTCAACTGGCAGGATTACCTGCGCCTGTCATCGCCCGCGCAAATGAAATTATGGCGGAGCTTGAAAAAACCTCTGGCCGCGCAGTGAAGATCAACCCGCAAGCTGCACAACAGGCTGCGCTATTCCCTGAAACAAGTCCGCTGTTGGACGAGTTGAAGGGGCTGGATGTAAATTCGCTCTCCCCCATCGAAGCATTGAACAAGCTATTTGAGTGGCAGAAGAATTTTACAAAGTAAGTTAGCATCGAAAAAAAGCCAGACAAATATTTCGGGTGTATTGGCAACATCCTCAGAATCTTAATGCTTTTCACCTTCAGCACTAAAGCACGGAATATCCATACGGTCTTGGATATCTTCGAATTGATACATGGCAGAATTCGTTGAGAAATAATAATGATTTGGCAGGATTTCAAACCCCGTCCCAAAATATTGATTAAATATTATGCGAAATGTGTTCACCAGAGTAATATCTTCAGGAATTACAGGCCGCCCTTTGATATCTGGCAGATAATAAGCATTTAAAATCGAAAATCGCTCATACATACAAGTGTTGGCTACAGAGTGGTAGTCAATATAGAGACCAGAGCCATGATCACCTTGAAGAATAATGATCGGTGGTGTTGCTGATTTTTTTATGATCTCATCGACAGCCTCAAGTATCCTGACATTAAGAAACTTCAGGGTATCGACATATCCCTTGTGATATACGGCTGGCAAGGGAAAAATATTCTGTCCATCAACGAGGGAAAATTCATATGCTGGGGCAACCGCGCCACCCTGCCCGTCAAAAACAAAAGGAGCATGCGGTGATAGGATATGCACAAAGACAAATTTTGGGGAAGTAATCTTTGGAATTTCTTGCAACTGCTCAAAATTATTCAGGATTATTTGTCTATGTGTGTCGTAGGATGGAAACGAAACACCAAGGTGGTTTAGAAATTTTAAACGGGAGAGATTTGTTTGAAGGATATATATTTCCTCAAATTCGTTAAGGAATATTGGATAAGGCTGGATGTATACATCAGCATCTTTATATGTCGTAAAATCAAAACTACTTGCCACTGAAACGGTTTTATACCCCAAAGATTTAAGGAGTTTACGCGTTTCGTTATGGGTAATAGTTCCCATTAATGGCCACCACAAATTGGAAGATCCCATTTTTTTTGAAACTGCGTCA
>CAIWRB010000290.1 GCA_903914955.1 uncultured Chloroflexota bacterium
GAAAAAATCTCCAGACGGTCGGCGAAAAGATGCAACCGAATTTTTGAGCCATACATCGAATAGTCGCGGTGGGCAACAGCATTAACGACGGCTTCAAAAACGGCATTCATGGAAAACTGTGGCGTTTCAATGCGGTTTGGTGCCTTGATGGCATAAACTCGCATATTGCGCTCCACAAATTTGCACGCATCCTCTATCTGCGCATCCAAAGGCCCGGTAATATCTTTTGCATCCAGTTGATATGCGGCATTTTTTTCACTTCCCCGATAACAGACGGCCTGGATGAAAGCATTTGGCATGAATAATTCGGGAGCATCACTGGTTAATAAAATACCGCTGACGGTGGCATGCATCGCATTGTCTTCATCACGGGCAATGAGTTTCATCTTCTCCAGAAACTCCTGGTCACTTTTCGGAGAGAGCACTGTTCTGAATCGATTCCACAATTTTGGATTCAGGTCGGTCAGCGTTGTGCCGGGAACCGTTTGCTCATCAAATCGGATAATCCTGGTCTGGCTGCGCTGCTGAAACAGACGAGCCAAGGTGTCCGGTGTCATCTCTCGCCTGGAGCTGCCAGTACGACGAAAATAACCGTTGGGACTTTTATGAACAAAAAGACTTCTCGGCACATCAATCCGCAGAATTATTTTTTCGTCGCCTTGAGCATCCCGGACAATCAGTTTTCGGATAACACAGTCCAGCGGCGGCTGAATAGAATCATTACTTATGGAGCGAAGCCACCCTTCAACGATATCGAGTTTTTCCAATGGAATACCTTGAATCTCTCTCGACTTGTCATCAACACCCAAAACAATAATTCCTGTGGCCGTGTTCGCCATTGCTGCAAGTTCGTCAGCCATCCCGTCCTTATGAGGACCAACGACCTTGTTGCCACTGAATTCAACACTCTTGAGCTCAAGAACTGAGTCTTCACCCAGTGCGATTTGCCTGAGGAGATCTGAGAGGCTTTCGTACATTGCTGAATTTTAAATAGTTAGCGTGGTCAAACAGAAACTGATGCGTGAAACCCACAATCGGTCGAATTAACTTCAATGGCAATATAAGCCCGGATAACTCTCCTTATAATCGAAATGACCGCCACTCATCAGTTTATCTCCGAATTAATTTGAGTTTATTGATCTCCATTTGCTCTTCTCCATTGTTAATTTTTGTCAACGGTTATGCTATACATCACTGACCATACGATCAATCTGGTTGACCAGATAAAACGGCAGATTGATCAGCCTGAACGGTTTGGCCGTGTTATTCACCTTTGCGACAAGTTCCTGAAGTGATGGTTTCGCGGAACTGATTCTTATGGCTTGATCAGCGTGCTTTTTCACCATGTACGAGTGCAGCGATTTTATGGTGCCGCCAGTGCCGGATTTCACCTCAACCGGGTACACCTTGTTGCCTCTTTCGTACAGAAAATCGATCTCGGCTTGCGCTTCTGATTTTGGGGGTTGCCAGTAGTAAAGACTCGGGTTAACGTACCCAGGTTTGGCGGCAAGCAGTTGTTGCCCCACAAACTGCTCCGCGATAACGCCACGATTGGCAAGTTCCAGGGGTGAACTCATGATTGTTTGTGCAGGAATGCCCTGTGCCGCCAGCAGTAGCCCGAGATCCAGAAATAAAAATTTGCTGATCCTTATTTTTGTATCGCCACCAAGCGGAATACTCTCGGCACCAGAGTGCAGGACGCGATAGAAGAGTCGGGCTTCCAGAAATCGCTCAAGCGAATCGTTCAACTGACGGTTATTGCCGCTGCTGTTCAGCGCAATTTCATTGGCCTGTTTATGAGAAAACTGCAACCCGATCTGGCTGATAATGCCATTGAAAAATGCGTTAAGTTTCAATGCCGTTTGAGAACCCGCATACTTTGAAAAATCATCTTTATATGCTTGAAGAAGCTCTGTTTGATATTTGACTATTTCAGCGTGGTTGAAATTCGTCTCAATGGCGGTCTGCACACAAGAGGGCATTCCTCCGGTCAGAGTGTAGCGCCGAACCTGAGCCATCAGCTCATCATGCACGCTGTCGGGGAGCAAATGGATGTTGCCAAGCGTGAGCATCTCGATGGTATTGAGAGCTTTTGAGGCATTGATGGCAGCAAGGAATTCATCGAACGTTAATGGAGCCATAAAGAGGTAATCAACACGCCCGACCGGTGTCGAAAGCTTGTCGTCGTGCAGTACCTGATCGAGTAATGATCCGGTTAAAATTACGGCAAGCTCCGGCATCTCCTCCCGAAAGTATCGCAAGCAGGAATAGGCTGCGGGAGTTGCCTGGGCCTCATCCAGAAACAGGATACCTTTGCTCTGTCGAGTGATGGTTTTGCCGCTGATGAGCGACATATTAAAGAGTAAATCATCCAGCTTGTAGCTTTTGAATAACGGTTCAAGCTCTTGATGGCGCTCCAGATTTATCTCAATAATTTCCACCGAGAGCTGACTTGCCGCCAGCCGTACCGCAGTTGTTTTGCCAACCTGTCTCGCACCGCGTATGACCAGTGGCTTGCGTTTGCTCTGGTTGTACCATGCCTTTATCTCCTCTATTGCACGTCGGCTGAACATGTGAATCTCTTTAGATTTGTATGGGTATGCCTCTTCGCTCGCAATAAATCTACCATTTTTATTCGTATTCTGTAATAAAAATGTGTCATTATAATGCAAGGCGAGGCTCACTGAGCACTACCGAAGCAATTATCCATAAACGAGCTGAATGGCAATTCCCGCGACGGTGCTGATGGCAACGAGCAGAAGCAGAATTCGAATGGTGTCGCGAAGGTCGTGGTTCTCCCTGAGCAGCACCAGACCGCCAAGTCCCGCACTGCTGCATAACCCGGCAATTGCAGAACCATAACTCAGTCCTCCTTTCAGAAACACTTCAGCGATTGCAACTGAAGCGGCACAGTTGGGGATAAGGCCAATCAGTGCTGCCAGGAATGGCTGCAAAAGATGCTGTTTGAGTAAAACCCGACCGAGATTCTCTTCACCCACAGACGCAATCAGAACATTGAGGGCAAAGGTAACAGCCATGATAA
>CAIWRB010000291.1 GCA_903914955.1 uncultured Chloroflexota bacterium
CCCTGCTTTTTCAAGCAGTTCCATCACGCCCTGTTCAACTGATTCAGCCGAAACTACCAGCTTGCCATCCAGCAAAGCGATTACCTGACCATCTTTTACATCCACGCCGTCAATTTCAACGGTGCGTGTTGCAATGGTAATTTCGCCTGTTTTCACAGAACTCAAAGCCCTGGTCATCTTTTCTGCAACAGAAACCAGTTCCCCGTCAGGGATGAGCGAGAGCATGGCGGCAAGCCCCTGCGGGACGGTACGCGTGGGTATTACCATCACATGCTTCACAGTCACGTCTTTCGCCTGATTCGCGGCAAGGATAATATTTTTATTGTTCGGCAAAATGATCACTTTATCGGTCGGCAGGTTTTCAAACGAATTCAAAATATCCTGCGTGGATGGATTCATACTCTGTCCGCCAGCCACGATGGCGGCCACGCCTAAACTTGCGAAGATGCGGCTCAAGCCAAGTCCCGGGGAAACAACTACGACTGCAATATGCCCGGGCTCCACTGTGGTGAACTGAAGCTGTTTACTCTTTTGAATTTCATCCATTTGGGCGAGCAGGTTTTCGATCGCGACCTTTGTGACCGTACCGATGCCCATGATGTAGTCGATCGGCTCATAACGTTTTTCAACCGGCACATGGATGTGCATACGATACATGCCTTCGCCCTCGCCCACCTGAATGGATGTTCCCATTTCTTCAAGTCGCTGATAGAACGCGGCCAAATTCAATTCGTCCGTTGGCACAAAATCCACCACGATCTCGTAATCCTGTCCTTCTTCCACTTCATCCAGCGCGCCCTGCAGATCCATCGCGGAGAGCGAATGCACCATTGTGGTCGGCGTCTCTAACGACTCACCATACACGTGCCGCAGCATTCCTTCCAAAATTAAAAATAAACCTTTTCCGCCCGAATCAACTACACCCGCCTGTTTGAGGACTGGGAGCAGATCCGGCGTCTTTTTGACCGCCTCATCTGCGGCATTGACTGCCACTTCGAGCATCGCTATCGGATCATGCACTGTCCCTAAAGCTGCTTCTGTTGCAAGTGCAACTTCTTTGATGACGGTTAAGATCGTCCCCTCCACCGGACGGACGACTCCCTTATAAGCTGTATCGCGCGCCTCGCCAAAAGCCTTGACCATCGTCGCAACATCAAGAATAGCTTTATCATGAACACCGCGCGAAAATCCACGCAGGATCTGGCTGGTGATGACACCGGAATTTCCACGAGCGCCCATCAAAGCGCCTTTTGAAACCAGAGCGGCCATTTCGCCGAGATTACTTGTGCCAGAGTCCTTGATCTCATTCCATGCGGCTTGCAAGGTGAGAGTCATGTTCGTGCCGGTATCTCCATCCGGGACGGGGAACACATTCAAGGCGTTGACCATATCCTTGTTCGTGCGGAGCCAGGTCAGGCCGGCGTCAATGAGACGTTTGAGAGATTGGCCGTCAATTGGCAGCCTGCGGAATTTGTCAATGCGTGCAGAGTCCACACCCATAAGAATTTATTCTCCTAATCCGAATCGCTGATACGTAATCCGGCCACATGCACATTGACAGAATTGACTTGCAGACCAAGCGCCTTCTCCACATGAAAACGGACGGTGTTTGCTACGCTCTCAGCCACCGAGTTGATGCGCGTACCGAATTCAACGATGACATTGATATCAATATCGATGTCATCGCCTTTGTAGCGGACAGTGATTCCGCGTGAAGGTTCACGGGTGATGGTGGACACAATTCCATCCGCCAGGTTTTTCGGCGCAAGTCCCACCACGCCATAAGATTGCAGAGTGGCATGATACGCTATTGTCGCCACCGCGTTTGGAGAGATATGAATCCCACCCATTGAAGTTGATTCTTCGCCCATGGTTTTCCTCGTTTGATCTAAAGACTTCGGAGGTTCCCGAAATCTGGATGATATTCTTTTGTGTTCTTATTTTAACATCTAATCTTGAATATGGTTGCGTTATATGGTAGAATGCCCTGCTCCTGAAAAGGACAGCTCATCTGGAATCATTGTACTGAAAGGAACTATAACATGGCTAAATGTAACACCTGCGGTAAAGCAACCACCTTCGGCCACAGCCGTTCATTCTCTCAACGCGCAACCAATCGCAAGTTCAAGCCGAACCTGCAAAAGGTTTCAGTGATGGAGAGTGGCCGCATGGTCAAGAAGATCCTTTGCGCGAAGTGCATCAAAACGCTCGGCAAGTCTGCGGCATAAGGTTTGTTTTTCCATTCGCAACAAAAATCACGACTTTGCGCCGTGATTTTTGTTTTTAAGCAACTTTGTCACACTAACACTAACACTGGCGCGCGGCGCAGTGTTGCGAGGATGTTCTTGTTCTTTGCCCGAAGTAATCCCGCACACAAGCAGAAGATTGTTTTCTCGCTCACTACCGATCGCTCTTCGCAATTGCATTTCGCAACATTTTTATGCCCTCGGCTGCGCCATGCGGATGCTTGAAGATGGCATTACCTGCCACGAAAACATCCGCGCCTGCTTTGTGCATGAGGGGCAAAGTTTCAGCGGAAATACCTCCATCCACTTCAAGAAAGGCAGTAGAGCGAAGCGCGTTTAATTTATTCCGAATTTCCTCCACTTTTGAGATCATATCAGGCATAAAAGATTGACCTGAATATCCCGGATTCACGCTCATTATCAAAACCAGATCTACAAGCGGGAGCACTTCATCCAACGCGGATGCGGGCGTGGAAGGATTCAATGTAACACCGGCAGTACATTCCAGAGATTTTATTTTCTGTATCGTTTGCTGAAGATGGTCACATGTCTCTACGTGGACGGTAATATTACTTGCGCCAGCTTTGGCAAACACTTCCAAATATTGATCAGGATTGGAAATCATCAGATGCACGTCAATGGGAAGTTTGGCAACGCGTTTGCAGGCTTCCACAAAAAGCGGGCCGACTGTAATGGTGGGCACAAAATGTCCATCCATGATATCCATGTGCAGCCAGTCTGCGCCAGCGGATTCAACAGCGGCGATCTCGTCTGCCAGATGAGTGAGATCTGACGCGATGATGGATGGGGCGAGGAGAATTTTATTCATATCGGAGTGCGGACTTCGGTCCGCCATTAAAAAAATTAAATGATGACTGAAGTCCACATTTCAAAAAAACTAGGGAAAGTACGCAAAGTAGACCATTATCCAAAATGGGATGAGGCCGCCAACGGCTATAACCATAAGCAGGCCGAGTCCCACAGAAGCCCAGTCAATTTCCTCGAAGACAGAAGCAAGCTCGGGTTCGTCTGATGGTGTTGGTTCTGGTTGGATATATCTCGGTCGAGCAGGCTCCAGTCGGGGAGGTGGCGGCGGTGTAACAGGATGTTTATCTGTAATTTCAGGAGTCAGGTTGGCGGCATCTGGTTGTGTCCCAAATTTTAGCAACACGCGCCCAAGTTGATCGGCGGTGCGATAACGCGCAGACGGTTCCTTGGAAAGAACCTTGGTGATGATCTCTTCGAGCGCGGCTGGAATTTCGGGAATATATTCACGGATGGGGATCGGGGTTGCAGAGATGTGCAAACGCGCCAGCTCTTCGGCAGTGGACGCGGTAAATGGTGGCGTGCCGCTCAACAACTCGTACATGACAACGCCGAGCGAATACACGTCAGATGCGGGCGAAGGCGCTTCACCCTGAGCCTGTTCGGGCGAAAAATAAAGTGGCGACCCCCAAACGACATCGGTGCGCTCACCGGGTAGCATGGTAGCGAGCGCGCGTGCGATCCCAAAATCGGTGACCTTTAGCCGGTTATCCGGTGAGACGAGCATGTTATGTGGCTTCACGTCACAATGGATTAGTCCAGCGCGGTGTGCATAACCGAGTCCGGCACAGGCTTGAATGATAAGCGGGATGCCCGCTTCCACTGTAAATCGTCCGCGTTGACGAATCAGCTGTTTGAGATCTTTACCGGGAATATTCTCCATGACGATGAAGAGCAGGTTGTCTGCAAAGCCGAAATCATGGACAGTGACAATGTTGGGATGTGAAAGATTGGCGGCTGCTCGCGCTTCGGTGCGAAAGTGTTCCTGGAAATCAGGATTACTTGAATAATTTTTTCGCAAAACCTTAATGGCAACAATGCGATCCAGAACAGAATCGCGCGCGCGAAAAACTTCAGCCATGCCGCCAGAGCCTAGTTTTTCAAGTAGTTGATAACGGTTATTGAGGAGAGTTCCTTCGTTCATCGGGTCGGATTATATCATTAGGAGTTTTGGAGGCGGAAGAATAAAATTACCAAATGTTCCGTAAAGCTCCCTGCTTTAGCAGTGGAGATGTAAGGAACGGTTTTGCTTGTAGTATACAGCGATTAGTTGTATGCTAGCTGTTATGAGCGCACAAACTTATAAAAGCAATCGTCATATTTTCTACTCCTGTAAGTATCATGTTGTTTTTTGTCCGAAGTATCGCCGCAAGGTA
>CAIWRB010000292.1 GCA_903914955.1 uncultured Chloroflexota bacterium
CGGGCGCACCCCCTCGCAATGACATCTATATTACTTGTTTGTGCGGGCTGGGGCGGCGCGTTTGGCTTCGGCTTCGGCGGCTTCAGCGACGAGGGCTTCAAGCGCCTCGCCCTTCTTGAGGCGGTCAAAGCGGGACTGCGTGCCCGAGGACTTGAAGATCTGCGCCACGGACTCGGTCGGCAGAGCGCCATTCTTCATCCAATGGAAGACGCGGTCTTCTTTAATATGAATGGTGGCGGGGTTGGTACGCGGGTTGTACACGCCCAGGATCTCCAAAAAGCGACCATCGCGCGGGGATTCCTTGTCCGCGGCGATGATGCGGTACGTGGGTTGGCCTTTGAGACCAATACGACGTAAACGAATTCTTACCATGTTGACTTACTCCTTAAGTGTGTTTTGTGCCCATTCGGGCATGTTATGTCTCAGACAGGCAAGAGAGGGTTGTGTGCAAGGTACACACGGTTCGCGGGCTGAAATCACAGACGGGTATTTTACCAGAGAAAAATGAAATTGCTGTTTTTTTGTTTGAAGAGATGGTAATTGGTGTTCAAGCCTCGCGGCATTAAAGCAAGCTATGCAGTAGCGCAGTATTTCAATTCAAGGAAGATGAGTTACTAATTTTTCTTAAAGCCAGCCACGATCGTATGTCCCCAGCCGGCTTTGGGAAAAACAGTCTGTGCTTCAATGCCAACAAAACCAGCCAGCCGTGCATCAGATTTCATTTTTTCCAACGTTGTAGCGTATGCCTGACAGGTGAAATGTGAAAGAAAAACATATAAACGGGCAAGCGGGCTGTGTAGGTTCGGGGCAGTGACCAACAGCAATCCTCCGCGGGATACCAGTCGTCCCCATTCCTGCCAGAGCACGGTATTGTCAGGATAATAATCCAGCACTCCCAAAGCGACGAGTAGAGGCCAGGAGCCGCTCAAATCCTGAGGGTCGCTTGTGAATTTTACATCAGCGTTATCCCCGGTCGAAACCCGTGCCCGCTCCAACATGCGGGGAGAAATATCATATCCGGTCACATTGTATCCAATTTCAAGCAGAACAGCAGTGACGCGTCCCGTACCACAGCCAAAATCCAAAACTGTGCTTTTTTCATTTTGAGATGGAGTCGGGATCATACTGCGTAAGGCTGTCAATTCACTATGTCCGATCCAATGTGAAATTGGATTACGCAAATATTTACCGGCTCGCTGATTAAATCGTTGGCGAACCAAAGACTGACGTTCGTTTGTTTTCATTATATTTTCTCCAAAATATGTCGATTATGATCACCCCGCTCCAGCCAAATCCAGGCCAGTCCGCCAATTACACGCGGAAACCAATACCCCGTCAGCCGATAAGTAAGCGCGATCACGACAGCCGTCTCTGTCGCAACGCCAAATTGTGTATAGATTGCCGACAAGGATACTTCAGCCAGTCCAACTCCACCGGGGATGCCTCCCAAAGTATTAATTGCAATGGTTAGCGAGTAAAGCAAAAGAAGGCTTGTAACAGGCAATTTTTGACCAAGTGCGAAAAAACACATCATCAGGCATAACGCTTCAAAGGCTGTACGCGCCATCAGGCTTAGAAAAATTTGATAAGGACGGGCGATTAACGAGGCCACTGTCTCTATCCACAAATAGCGAACCCGTTGAATAATTCGTTCAGCCGGCCAGTCTTCAAGTTGACGAGGCCATCGTATCTGAAAATATCCTTTCCAAATACGGCTGACCGAATGAAGACTCTGCGTCCGAAAATTTACTAAGGGTGTGGATTTCCACTGCCATATCGTGATGCCTAAAATAAATGTTGAGACGGCCAGAAACCACAACAAACGATCTGCCCCACTAAATCCGGTCACACCGTTCAACACGGCGAACGCGGCAACAGGCAATACAAACAACAGTACGCTCAATGTGATAAGAACAGTTTCCGCCATAGTGCTGGCCGTTGCAACATCAGGTGAAACGCCGTGAGACTTGAGCAGGCGCGCACGCAGCACCAGCCCACTAATGCTCGCAGAGGGCAGCGCAACTTCAATAAACGCCATCACCAGCTGAACTATAAATTGCTTCCCATAAGGAACCTTGAGCCCGTAGCGTTGTAAAAGAATCTCGTTGAGCCAGGTCACAGCGCCATACGCGCCAGCCTCCGCTGCTAGTGCGAGCAATAACCAACCCCAGCGCGCTTGAATCAAAACAGACCGTAAATCGCCCCAGCGAATCCCATGTCGGAAGACAAACCAGGCCAACGCAATAGTGACCAGTATTGGCAAAGATCGTTTTATAAATTTATTCATTTGTCGGATTTAAAA
>CAIWRB010000293.1 GCA_903914955.1 uncultured Chloroflexota bacterium
ATTAGCGGACAAATTCTAAAAGAGGCTCCTTATCCTATCATCCTATTTCATATGCATTCTGATGGAGGGCAACTGGAAGTACTCTCTTCAGGTGAGTCTACAAGAGCCGTCAGCCTTCCCAAATATTTCAATATCGACACTGAAATAATAGCGGATTATTTGTTTCGAGGCGCGGTCATCACAACCTCAAGCAGAGTCGACGTACCAGATTCGCTTAAAAATATTATAGAAAAGATGGATCTGAATGGGGCGGCTTTTCTACCGGTTAGAAATCGAGAAGTGCTGGTTGCGATCATCATGATCGGCATCCGAAAACTAACTCTTTCGAATACAATCATCCAACCATACGCCAATCTTGCTGATTTAATGTCAATCTCTCTGGAAAAAGCTGACGCTATCCAGCAAACAGAGAAGCACCTTCGTGAGGTGGAATCACTCGCATCCATTAACGAATTAATTTCAGCAACTTTGGACCTTCAAAGTTTTTTCAGTGGTTTACTCGAAAAGATCCATCAAATTATCGGCAAATACAATTTGATCGTTGCGCTCTATGATGAAAAAAGTGATACCGTGAGCATCCCGTTTAGTTATGAAGATGAGAAAATTACTTCCATAGAATCGTTTCCACCAGGAGAAGGATTAACATCCATTTTGTTCCGAACCCGTCAACCATTCATGCTAGTGGAGGACACGGAAAAAAAGGCGGCGGAGCTTGGAGTGAAGTTTGCTGGAAAACCTGTGCGATCATGGATGGGCGCACCCATGCTCGTTCAGAGCAAGTTAATCGGAGCTTTAATTCTTCAAGATCCTGAAAATGAGCATGCATTTGATGAGGCCGATCTGAAGTTTTTCACCACCGTTACAGGTCAAGTAGCAGGCGTGATCAACAATATCCACCTCCTGGATGAAAGCCAACAGAGAGCTCTGCAACTTGAAACTGCAGCCGAAATTGCACGCGACATTAGTGGCTCGCTTAATCTTGATGAGTTATTGATCAAGGCGGTCAACTTTATTCGTGGACGTCTTAATTTTTACCATGCCGCAGTTTTTTTACGAGACTTGTCCGGTGAATTCACCATGATCCGCGAAGCAACCGGTGAAGCCGGGGCGCAGATGAAGCGAGCAGGTTACAAAATTGGAGTAGGTTCCAAGTCCATTGTAGGGTTTGTGAGCAGTCGTGGCGAGCAACTTGTAGTGAATGATACAGCCAAAGATTCAACCTACTACGCCAACCCATTGCTCCCTGATACACGCGCTGAAGCAGCAATACCATTAAAGGTAGGAGAACGTATTCTCGGCGTATTGGATATTCAAAACACAAAGCCTTATGCTTTTTCAGATGATAACTTGCGCAGCCTACAGATCCTCGCGGACCAATTGGCTGTTGCGGTGGTTAATACAGAATTATTTGCCGAGACCCAGGAACACCTCTCACAGCATAGGCTACTACACCACATAACAACAACAGCCGCTTCTGGAACAACACTTGAAGAAGCGCTCGAAGGCGCAGTCAACGGTCTGCAAGTAACCCTCGGGGGAGACCGTGTTATGATTTTTTTGGCAGACCGCGAGAAAAAGACTCTGGAGTTAAAAGCGTCCATGGGGTACGCTGATAATGCATCCACTGAACCTATTCCCTTTGGCAGCGGCATTACTGGTTGGGTAGCAGCTCATAGACGCTTATTACGAGTAAGGGATGTCAGCGAGGATCCACGTTACATTCAAATGAGCTCCAATACACGTTCCGAATTAGCCATCCCGCTTATCTATCGCAATGAACTGCTCGGTGTATTAAATGTAGAAAGTGAATTACTGGATGCTTACACTGAAAATGACGAGGAAATGCTTGGTACGCTCGGCGGAAGTTTAGCGGCAATCATCGCCAATGCGCGTTTGTTGGAGCAAATTCGGTTACAGGCTGAACGTGAACGGGTGATCTATGAGGTAACAAGCAAGATCCGAAGATCAACGGATATACAATCCATTTTAATGACAACAGCGAACGAACTAACCAGGGTTACCGGGGCACGCTATGCAAAGATACAAGTAAAGCCGACAAATGATTTTGAGCGGAAAGACTAGCTATAATGAAAAATATTTCATCCCGCGACCAGATTTCAAATCCAGAGAAAACAACCCGTCAATTTAATAAAAATTGGCGCGAACAATTTTCAATTCCTCTGCTTATTAGTTTGCTGGTACTTGAAGGCATTACATTTATCAGAACCCTTAGCGCTTCTCATAATCTGGTTATTAATTTATTCTTTATTGCGATCTTCATAATCACAGGGATCGTAACAGTTATTCCTTTCTCATATCTCATACGAATGAGTGTCGTCATACTTGGTATTTATGTGATAGGCCTGGCTGAGTTAAGCACACAAGGCATTTTGGGCAATAGTCTATTTTTCTTTCTTGGGATGATCGTTTTTTCGACAATATTTCTCTCTCCAAAAATTGGTGTGGCCGCACTTATTATTAATATAATTACTTTCGTTTTGTTTGGCTGGTTGATACTAAGTGCCCAATTAGCACCACTTAATCCAAATGCACCTCTAGCGAGTATTACAGACTGGCTGAGCGCGGGATTGGTGGTCATTATATTCGGGACAGTGCTAATCGCGAGCTTTCAACTGCTGGAAGCAGAATCCCTTAAAGCACAAGATCAAATTGAATCAACCTTGAATACTCTTAAGATCGAGCGCGACAATCTTGAGTTGACGGTTTCTGACCGAACTCGTCAATTGGATAAAGTTAATCAGATTGGGCGGGCGGTCACTGCTATTTTAGAGCCGGACGAATTACTTCGGCGCGCTGCACAGTTAATCGCGCTTGAATTTGAATATTATTACATAGCCTTTTTCCTGCTCGACTCTACCGAACAATGGGCTGAGCTGAAAGAGGCTACCGGAGAAGCCGGGCGAATCCTGCGTGAGCACAGACACCGCCTCGACGTGAATGGCAGAAGCGCGGTAGGCAAAACCATTCGCACAAAGATAGCTCACGTTGCTCAAGATAATTCGAATGAGCCCATCCGACCTGACAATCCATTGCTGCCGTATACCCGTTCCCAGATCGTTCTTCCCCTTATCGCCGGTGAGAAGATATTAGGCGCGCTGGAAATGCATTCGACAAAATCAAATGCTTTCTTGCAGCAAGAAGTGGAAACATTCCAAAGCATGACAAATGAAATTGCAATTACGCTGGAAAACTCACGCCAATTTCGAGAAGCCCAACAAAGCCTCACTGAAATGCGTGCTATGCAGAGGCAATATCTTCAAGGGTCGTGGTCATCGTTGACAAACGAGAAAAATTTAGAATACTCGCTCGGAGATAATAATCAAATAAACACCAAGGACTTAGAAATTTCTCTACTTCTACGAGATCAGACCATCGGGATGATCCACTTAGAAAATTCATCCGACTGGACCCCTGAACAAAAAAACCTGATCGAATCAATAACGGCACAAGCTACGCTGGCATTGGAAAACGCCCGATTGGTGGAGGAAAGTAAGTCTATTGCCGCACGCGAAAGACTGGCGAACGAGCTTATCGCAAAGATATGGGCTTCTACAAACATGGAAAGCATTCTTCAAACTACCGTAAGAGAGTTGGGACGAACACTCGAAGCGGCCGAAGTAGTGATCGAAGTTTCAATGGAAGAAGACAATGAATAACAATTTTCCATCTTCACAGCCAATCGAATCAAAATCGGTTTATTTCAATGATAAAAAATGGCGCGACGCTTTTATTTTGATTATGCTACGCATTGCATGTGTATTGGGCACAGCGATAATTCTTTTCAATTGGGCAACCACACCGCTCAATAACCGTATTTTATTTATCAGTATTATTCTAGTGATAGCACTGATCACAATAGTACCTGCACAATATTCGACGCGCGCCGCCCTGCTGCTTCTTATAATTTACATCATCGGCACGAACTCGATCCTGGGATGGGGTCCCTGGCTTGGAGGGGGTATATTTTTTATAACCTGCACGGCTTTAGCCTCTCTGTTATTTGATCGCCATGTTGATATCTACATTCTTGCTGCAAGCATATTAATAACCGTTGTAATCGCGACCTCGCAACAACTTGGTCTATATCAACTTCCTGTACATAATCTGCCCGCCCCAACAGCTACGGATTGGATCGGGTACATCCTTTATTTTTCCGTCCCCGGCGTAATTCTTATTGTCGCAATAAGCCAGCTTAAAGAGGCTTTTTTTCGGGTTGTCAGCCAAACACAAAATACTCTTCAAACTTTATTAATTGAACGCACGCAGCTTGAGGACAGGGTCAGAGAACGTACCGAAGAATTAAATATTCAAACATTACAATTACGTACTTCAGCCATGGTGTCAAAGTTTGTCTCTGAGATTCAAGACATTCCCACCTTGATCGAAACTGCAGCACGGCTTATTTCGGAACAATTTGGCTACTATCATGTTGGATTATACATATTAGATGAACAGAAAAAAACCGCATTCCTTCAGGCGGCATCCTCTCCAACTGGGAAACAGCTTATCGGTCAGGGATTTCGC
>CAIWRB010000294.1 GCA_903914955.1 uncultured Chloroflexota bacterium
CCACCTCATCGATGAAAAAGAGCGAAAGCACCTTGATACCTTGAGTATAAAGCAGCTTCTCTTTATCAAGATGTGCCTTGATCGTCTCCCTGATCTGAATGCGGCGGACGGTCGATTCGTTAACGTCCCCGGTCGCTTCACCAGCGCTCAGGCAATGGTCATTACTGAACTCAACGGTATCAGTGATGGCATTGATCTCCGAAAGAACAAAGCCTCGATACTGATCAAGCTCACCAGATTCCACAAACAGGTCACGCCCCTTTTCAAGTCGTTTCACGACCCGCTTGATCCCGTTCCCTTGCCTCACCTCCATTTCGATTCGAGCCAAAGGTGCACTTCTCGATATTTCGATAGACTCCAGATAGAGATAGCCATTCGTACCTGCAAGACCCTTTACCGTGATGCCACGAACCGTTATCTTTTTGACCAGCTTCTGGTTATAGGCATCCAGTGCATCAAGCCGGTGGACCCTGTTTTGTTCAGTACGATGGGTAGCCGAATAACGCAAAATCATCAGCGGTTTGAACTTGGCCACGGCATCCAGCGTTTTGGCACCTCCCATTTTCTGGGGTTCATCAAGAATGAGAATTGGCCGGTTACTGCTGATAACATCAATTGGCCGGCGAGACTGGAAATCGTCCAGTTCATCATAGATGCGCCGGTTATCCTTGCCGGTTGCATTGAACGCCTGAATGTTGATGATCATGACGTTTATGCTCGCGTCAGACGAAAAGCTTTCAATCTGGTGTAACTGCTTTGAGTTGTAGATGAAGAATCGAACTTTCTTGCCAAAGCTTTCGGTAAAGTGGTCAGCCGTAATCTCCAGTGATTTATAGACGCCTTCACGAATGGCAATACTCGGCACGACAATAATAAACTTGCTCCATCCATACAGCTTGTTCATTTCAAAGATGGTCTTGATGTAACAGTAGGTTTTACCCGTACCGGTCTCCATTTCGATATCGAGGTTTACCCTGCACTTTGCGCTCGAAATCAATGCCTCCGACAAAGGAAGGTTTTGGCGCTGCTGAACTTCGTGAATATTCTCTTTCAGTTGTGACTCGGTCAAAAGCAGATCAGCATTTTTAAACCCGGTGAATTCCAGTGGAATGGTTGCCTTGCCAGGATCAATGGTATAGGTCGTTTGCGAGGTATTGACCTGCCCTGCAAAACAGTCAACAACGGAGTCAACCGCGCTGGTTTGATAGGGCTGGACTTTGAACTTGAATTTCATGAGGTAGTTGCTTCACGGTTATGCTGCGCTTATTCTGCATCACTGGGGATGTTTTCATCGAATGATGATAGACGTTTTCGGTCAGCCAGATTCGCTTCAATCAGCCTGCGTTCTTTTTCAATTTCGATCCTGAGTTCCTCTTCCGTCGGGAGAAATTTGAGATATTTCGATGCAAATATCTGTTTACTTTCGTGTAACACCGAATATTTGGCGACTGCCTCACTTTTGTCGGAGCAAAGAATCAGGCCGATAGTTGGATTGTCACCTTGCACTTTAAACTGATCCTCAAACAAGCGCACATAGCCGTCCATCTGCCCGACATCCTGATGGGTAAGTTTGCCAAGTTTCAGGTCAATCAATAAAAAGCACTTCAAAATGAAGTTGTAGAAAACCAGATCTACATAAAAATCATCGTCGTCAAAGCGGATATGTTTTTGGCGGGCAACAAAGGAAAATCCTTTACCCAGTTCCAGCAGGAAGAATTGCAGGTTTCCAATAATGGCTTGC
>CAIWRB010000295.1 GCA_903914955.1 uncultured Chloroflexota bacterium
CCACAAAGGTTCGCGGGTTCGAATCCCGCCCTCTCCGCCTAAAATAAAACGTCCCTAAGTCAGGGGCGTTTTATTTTAGGTCCTCACGCCCCCATTGAGGGGATGATATTCAAATCCCTTCCTCTCCGCCAGAAATAAACGTCCCTAAGTCAGGGCGTTTTATTTTAGGTCCTCGCGCCCCATTGAGGGGATAATATTCAAATTCCGCCTTCTCTCCACGCAATTCCGAGAATGAGCATATCAAAAACACTCACCCCGAAATTTAGTTTTTAGGGTGAGTGTTTTTACATCTGTAGTATAAAACCGGTTATTGATTCAAACTAATAATATAAGCGATCACATCAGCGATCTGTTGAGGAGCGAGTATTTTCTTATCACCCCACGGTGGCATCTGAAAGATCGGAGCGTTTCCTTCCGGTGTGGAACCATGCTCAAGGAACAAATCAAGATTGGTTGCAAAAGTTTTATAGATTGGATCTTTGAGAGTCTCGTCAATTGGGTTAAGCCCCGGAATTGTCCCATCCGCTGAACCGGGATTTACATGACCGCCTTTACCTTCCGGCATATGGCAAACTGAGCAATTCTGATCGAAAATAATTTTCCCGGAATCGGCATTCCCTGTTATCTCAATGGCAGGACCAGCGCCACCAGGGTTGGATGGCCGCGCAATTCCTGTTCCTCCACTAGCAGAAGGAGTGACATCAACCACAACAGATGCCTTGACAAAACGATCTGCCGCGGGAAGTGTGGCTGGGATTAAAGTAGGAATGGAGGTGCGTTCCGCCTTCAAAGTACCATCCAAACATGAGGTGGTTAGCCCGCATGAGTTGTAAAAAATAAAACCAACCCACGCAAGTACGCCAAACACAAATACGAGCAAGGTAGTATAGATATAACTTCTAACATCATTCATTCGGAACCCTCCCTATTGCCCTGTCGCTAACAGCGTGCGAATGTAGTTAATCACATCCCAGCGTTCGCGAACAGTAAGATTTTCATTCATGGGCGGCATCTGGCCAGAGAATTTATCATCGGGGAAAAGTGTATTTTGCGGGTTAAATACTCCATTGGAGATGCTCATGAAAAGGGCGCCATCGGTCTTGGTTTGAACAAGAACACCGGTAAGGTCAGCTGGTTTCTTCTTGACAAGGAATGCAGAGACAATTCCGTTACCCTGACCTGTTTCTCCGTGGCACATCACACAGTTGGTTGCAAATATCTGAGCGCCTCGCGCAATGGAAGTTTCATCCGAAGGCACAGGATTGTTCGGCGCGCCATTTGCGAGGATATAAGCGGGACCTTCCACGGGAATGGACAGGGCCGGTACCGGAAGTGGTTGTTCCTGAGTCGAGTAGGATGGTTGAAGCCCCATGAACGAGACCCACTGGATCTTAACCACATCGTACGAGAAGATCATCAACGCACCGACCAGCACGCCGAGAACCACAAAAACTCCAACGAGTTGCTTGAACAGTCTCATAACTGCTCTACCTCCGCAACCTCAACCTTTTCCGCGCCGAGGGCGGTCATGGCCTTGGTCATTTTTTCTTTACTGTCTTCCGGGCAGATAAAGAAGACAGCGATTTTTCCATCACTGACTTCTTTCACATATTCCATCGGGCGATAGTTTGGGAAATAACTATCGAGAAACACGCCAAGAAATGTTGAGAGCAACATTCCGAGCATGGTCAGTTCGAATAGTACAACAACTGTAGGTGCGCCGGGGATGATCGCCTGCGGGCCAACTTGTATCGGAATTGGATACGAATTGGGAGTAACAAAGGTCAGAAACATGCCTCCAAGAAAACCCAAGACCGCGCCGCCAGCTGCCAGCCGGGGGACGTTTGTCCACTGGTTGGGGCGGCCGAGCATGGCTTCGGTAACAGGAATGCCTGAGATGACATTCATGTGATCATCGGGGATGCCTAAAGCGCGGAGCTGGTCAATTGCATCTGCGGCAGGCCCAAGGTCAGGAAAGACCGCTAACAGGGAAATGTTCTCAGCCATGTGAGTCACCTATTCCAATTCGCTGACCGTTACTACGGTCTCGCGTCCAAATTTCTTGAGTTCATGCGCCATCTGGCCTTCTTCCACTTCCCAAACCGGGATAAGCGGGATCAATCTTGAAGCCGCCATGTAAAGCAGAATGAAGAATGCCAGTGTGCCTATACCAAGCGGAATTTCCACACCTGGATGATAGAGCCGCCACGTGAAAGGCATACGGTTAATGCTGAGGGAAATGGGAATGATGATATAACGCTCAAACCACATGCCCACGTTGATGAGTAAACCAACGATGAAGACGATCCACGGGGTGGATCGCCATTTTTGATTCCACAAGACAGCCCATGGGATCGCAATATTAAAGATCAACATGGCAAACCACATCCAACCCATCGGACCGGATTCATGGAAATGCAGGAGCATATGCGTCCATTTATCGCCGCCATACCATTGGACCATGTAATCGTTGAAGAAGAAATAGGCCCAAGTCATCGAAATGATCAGCATGAGTTTGCCGATGGCATCAAAATGTTCTGGACGAATGAAGTATTTCATATTCTTCATTGTTCCGCGTACGACCGCGAGCACCATGATGACTGCGCCCATGCCGGAGTGCAATGCGCCAACAACGAAGTATGGACCGAAGATGGATGAGTTCCAGCCGGGGCGGGTAGCCGCGGCGAAATCCCATGAAACGATGGTGTGTACAGAGAACATGACCGGGATGATGGCGAAGGCGAAGATGCTCATCGCGTTGCGTAAATGAGACCACTCACCTTCGGTGCCACGAAAACCAAGTGCTAGAATTTTATAGAAGTTTTTGCGCCAGCCCGTGGAACGATCACGCGCCATGGCAAGATCTGGAATAAGAGGCAGGAACAAATACATGGTGGATGAAAGCAAATAGGTTGTGATCGCCAGCAAATCCCAGGTAAGGGGCGAGTGCAAGTTCGGCCACAACATACGTTCATTCGGATATGGCATAAGCCAGTAGAATACCCAAACACGTCCCATGTGCATGAAGATACTGAAACCAGCCTGCACCAAACCAAAGGTGGTCATCAATTCTGCGGCGCGTGTGAATGGACGGCGGAACTCAGCTTTGAACACGCGCAAGATGGCAGAAATGAATGTACCCGCGTGGCTGATACCGATCCAGAACACGGTGTTGACGAGGAAAATACCCCAGTAAGCAGGACGGTTGACTCCTGCGATACCGAGACCCTCCAGAATCATTCTGCCCCAGGAGTAAAACAAACCCCAGGCTACAATCACACTTAGAATGGCGAAAACCACCCAAAACTTCCACGAGGTTGTGTACATGGATTCCATCACCATGTCATTCATTTGACCGCGTGGAAGCGGATCGAGCATTAAGTGTTTTTCGCGGAAATGCTCTTCATCATGCTGATTATGTTCAGCCTTGACGTGAGCGGTTTCTGCTTTTTTATTATATCCAGCCATAATTACCCTCCCTTGAAGTAGGTCACGTTTGGTAACGTGCCAAGTTCTTCAAGATGTTTAACTCCGTGACCATGTACACGAGCCAATTGAGAGACGAGCGAATCAGGGTTATCCACGCGGCCAAAGGTGATGGCGCTGGCAGGGCAAGCCTGCGCGCAAGCGGTGGTAAATTCACCATCCACAACTTCGCGACCTTCTGATTTAGCCTTATCCTGAGCCTTATGAATGCGTTGAATACAAAATGTACATTTCTCCATCACACCGCGGCGGCGGACTGTTACATCAGGGTTGAGTTGATTCGGCAATGGCTCCGGGCGCTTGTAATCACGCCAGTTGAAGGAACGCACCTGATACGGGCAGTTGTTCGCGCAGTAACGCGTGCCAACACAGCGGTTGTACACTTGCAAATTCAACTGCTCAGCCTGTGAATGAACTGTTGCAAACGCTGGACAAACAGGTTCACAAGTCGCGGCTCCACACTGCTGGCACAACATCGGCTGATTGGGCGTCATTTTTACTTCGGGATACGAACCTTCCCAGAAACGCTCAATCCTGATCCAGTGCATCGAACGTCCATAGCCTGAATCTGTTTCGCCTACGAAGGATAAATTATTTTCCATCGCGCACGCGGCAACACATGCCTGACAACCGGTGCACATATCCTGATCGATGACCATGCCCCACTTGCCAACATAAGCCTCACCCATTTTTACTTCGGAAACTTTTAATTCGATCGCCATACTTACTTCTCCTCGCCAAGGCCAACGCCATAGACACCCATAATACTTTCAAGGCGTGAAAGGGGTTTCTTCTTCCCGATCTTTTTAATCTTGACTTTCATACCGGCAAATGCGAGATCACCTGCCTCATTAAAATTTTGACCAATTAGATCTGTTGGATTGACACCGCGCTTCTCGGCATACCTGCCATAAGCAGTGTGACCCTGACCAAAAGGAATCGCGATCGTATCTGGACGAATAGCCGGATACCGGTAAACCGGCACTTCCAACACCCCGGCCTCGCTCGTGATCGACACGAGATCATCATCTTCGAGACCGAGTTCTTCCGCGGTGACGGGATTCATTTCAACCCAGGTGTTCCACATAACTGTCGTTGTGGGATCGGGTAATTCCTGCAGCCAGGGCTTGTTCGCGCCTGCCTCAGCCAAAGTCGGCGAGACAAACGGTACGAAGAAGAATTCACCTTCGCCCGCGAATTCCGCTTCCGCACTGCTCAGACTACGATTGAGCACATCTGCGCTATTAGGAATGCTGCGCCCATCAGTTGTTTTCCACCAGCCACCAAATTGCTGAAAGTACGCCATAAAAGTGTTGACGTCCGGCGCAGAGAAGAAACCATCAGCTTCGTTTATGAGTGGAGTCACTTTGCTGTGTAGGAATTCAACTTCATCTTTGAACGGCAAGGCCGCCGCAAATTTTCCGCCAGCCAACTGCGCAGCGGCGATCAATACGTCTGCAGTTGCGCGAGTATCATAAAATGGAGAGACGACCGGCTGCGCACCTGAGAGTACAGATCCCACAGAACCAGTGGCAACACGTTGATAGCCCCAAGACTCAAGTCCATGATGATCAGGGAAGATGTAATCTGCTTCCAAAGCGGTTTCATCGGGGAAGGTCGCAAAAGAGATGATCTGAGGAATATTTTTCGTTGCGCCGCCAAACTGAAGGGAAATGGGCAATTCAAAGAATGGATTTACGCCATGCACGAACAACACTTTGATCTTGCCGTCAATCATCTTCTGAACGAATTCCCCCACTTCTTTTGCGGATGCAGGTCCTTGATATTCCGTCTGGTTGGGAGCGAGAGCCGAGAAGAATACGCCGCCGGGTTTGCCAAAGTTGTTAACGACAGCGTTCAAAGCCAATACGGCTTCTGCCACGGCGAGACCATTACTTTGTCCAAGAGCCGCGCCTCCAGGGATGGCCAGCGCACCGGTTGAATTCGCAAACATCTCAGCAAGATGATTAAGCATTTCAAGTTTAATACCGGATTTTGATGCGGCGTCAAGCGGATCAATATCTGAAAATGCGCGAGGCACGGGAATGCCGCGTATCTCAGAGACAAGTCTTCCGATCGCAAGCGCGACCATGGCCTCGGTCCCGGGACGGAGCGGCATCCATTCATCAGCTTTGCCAGCCGTTGAAGACATTCGCGATTCAAATTGCACAAACTTTCCACGCTGCTTCGTTTGAGCCTCGCGCAAAGCTGAAAAACCACGGGTATATGAAACTGGTGAAAGCCATGTTTCAAGGAAGTTAGCACCAAAGGAGAAGACAACTTGCGCGCCGCCCACGTCAAATAACGGAAGTCCGGTCTGACCAAATAGATTCTCAGAAGCTTTACTCAATGTGGCTCGGGATTCAAACATGCTTAACGCGCCAAATCTGACAGGGGACTGGATGCCAGTCGCGTTCGCAAGATCAGTGACCAGATCAAAGAGATGATCGGGAGCCATTCCCATCAGAAAGGCGATCTCTTCGGGTTTGTTATTCTTGAGAGCGTCGGCCACTGTTTGGGTTGCGGCAGCCCAATCCATATTAGATTTGGCATCAGCAAAATCATCATTGAAAGGGTCTGTGGCAGTATCGTAGAGTCTTTCGCCGCGCGTATGTTTAATAGGGCCGCGGACACGATTTGGATTATACAAACCTTGTAAAGTTGCCTGACCGCGCGCGCAAGTCTTGCCGAGGTTTAGCGGATTATTGGCATTGCCTTCGGTCTTAAGTGCGCGTCCTTGTGATGTGCGGATAATGAGTCCGCATCCGGCCGCGCATTCGCGGCATGTCGTGGCGTAATATGTGCTCAGGCCGTTATAGGTGTATTCGGGCATTTGTAAATACGGTTCACGCTTGACTAAGCGCGAAGCCGGCCCGCAACCTGTGAGGATCGCAGTGGTTACCGCGCCTACACCAGCCAGTTTTAGAAAATCACGCCGGGATAATTTATCGCTCATTGTTATTTCCTCTCGCCCGGTTAATAATGACACGTGCCACAGTCGGTGAGTTTAACCAGCAAATCATGATTCTCGCCGGCAACCTTCGTGTGACATTTCAAACAGAAACCCATATTGAATATCTGCGGGTTTTCGGCAACAGTCATTTTGCTCATATCACCATGACAGTTCTCGCAGTTTTGTCCCGCGGCTATATGGGCACGATGATTAAATTGAACAAAATCAGGCACCTGCGCAACGGGTACCCACTGAAGGGGCTTGCCGCTAATGACCGAGTCTTTTAGCGGTTTGAGAAGAAGGCTGGTCTGCGTCTTCACGATCTGGTTATGACAACCCCAACATCTGGCTTCTGCAGGAATACCAGCAGAAGGGCCTTTTGCCGCGCCTGGGTGGCAGTACAAACACTGAATACCAAATCCGATATGAATTCTGTGGGGAAACTGGACGGGTTGTGCAGGCGGCTGCTGGGACAATGAAATCCCGTAAGCCGCAAGGCTGAACAACGCCAGGAATGTGATCCCCACCGCGATCAGACCGAGCGGCTTTTTCAGCCAATCAAAAAATCTTTTGATCATGGATGCTCCTGAAGTAAATTTACTGCTTGTCGCATAATTTTCTAAACTTTCAAATGCGAAAACGCAGTTAATAAATTAAGGTATGGTTATCTAATTATGCAAAACCACCAAACATAACGGGCGGTGAATGCTAAATCTACGACTTAATAGAGCAGGTAAAGAATAATAACAAAAATTTCGAGATGAAGACAGCCGATCCATGTGTTGCACATACATAAAACCCGTCCCGATAATCATCAGGACGAGATAAAAATGCATCATTTATGTATATTTTCATGCCTCTCTCCATATAATTATTTACTGAATTCCTCCAGCAAACAACTCGGCGCATTATACAATGAAAGTGTAGAAAAGTACATAAATGGGTTAAATTGTCAGCAATTCCCGTGTAGATTACTTACACCTGCGGATATTTATTTTTGATGCTAAAAATTGCTGTTAATTCCACACTTTCGAGACATGATACAATTATAATTAACAAACGATGAAAACAATCCACTTGTTTGGCATTTTGCTTTTATTCATCTTACTTGCGCTCGTGCTCGCAAACTTCAACCCATCCTTCGCGTCGGTACAAAACACAGCGGCCTCCATCTCATTGCTAGCCACGCCTGCCCCGCATGTAGACTCAACCTCAGTCATCGGCTCAACAGACGGAATTCTGCTGATGGGGATTATGATTACCCTGATTGTTATTCTGCCCGTGTTATTTCGCAGAAGTAAATAAAAATCCCGCGGTAATATCCGCGGGATTTTTATTTACAAAGATATCAGCCCAAGCTCTATCCCTCTTTTTACAGCTTCTGTACGGCTCGCACTATTTAACTTGGCATATAAAGATGAAAGATGGAATTTCACAGTATGCTCACTGATACCAAGCGCTAGCGCGATCTGTTTATTCGCCAATCCCCGCGCCATTAATTGGATGACCTCCATCTCGCGGGCAGTGAGTGGCTCAATTAGAGACTCTTCACTGGAAGATTCTCTTCTCCCAGGCAAGCGAATCAGACTCTTCACTAAGCCTGGTGCGCCAACCCAAAGTCCTTCCCCCACCGCGCGCACAGCCGCCCCCAACTCATCTTCCGTTGCATCGGATGAAAGCACTCCCCACGCGCGCGAAGTTGAATTTAACATTCCACGGACATTCTCAATATCATCAGTCAAAAATAAAATAGCGAAAGCAGCTTTATTTTCAAACAAATGTGCATAAGAGACCGAGGCAAGCACAACCACCTCGGTCTCCATTTCATTTACACTTTCAAGATCAGATGTCTCACCAACCACTTTGATATCAGGTTGATTGCCCAGCATTTCGCGCAGGCCAACCCGCAACGCATGGTTTGCAGAGACGATTGTGACGCAGATCAATTATCTTTCTCCGATCTCCACTTTGATCGATTCCAATTTTCCACCGCGCAGAATATCGATTGGGATGGATTTTCCAACAACATCACCGCTCAAGCGGACGAATAGATCATCCTGATGCGCAACAGACTCACCAGCCACTCCGACAAGAATATCTCCAACGATCAAACCACCTTTACCGGCGGGACTATCTGCTTCAAGACCGACCAGCAAAAGACCAGTTTCCTGCTCGCGTTTTAGTGATTTCTTTGCATCAGCAGAAATTTCCACTGTTTGACTGCGGATACCCAGATAACCGCGTTTGATCTTGCCATGTTTCGCGAGAGTTTCTGCGATCTTCCAGGCAATATCAGCAGGGATCGTGATCGCGCCGCCATTTCCAAAGCCAGAGGTATTAATGCCGAAGATCGTACCATCACCATTGACCAATGGTCCGCCGGAAAAGCCAGGGTAGGAAACCACATCTGTCTTGATATAACGCTCAAGCATACTTCCACGCCCCGTGCGGATTGGGCCTCCAATCGAGTTTACCGTTCCAAAACTGGATTCGATTCCTTTGGTGGAAGGCCGCCCGACCGCCAATACAAATAGACCCACGCGCGCGGGAGTCTTTGAGACTTCAGCGGGAGTGGCTGAGGCGTTATCTAATTTCAATACTGCCAGATCAGTTCCCGGGTCGCGACCAGCAAGTCGGGCTAAGACTTCAGTCCCGTCTGCGAGAATCACTTTGATATCTTCTTCGCGTTCGACAACATGATCTGCAGTCAAAATTAAATCTTTGGAAAAAGCAATTCCGCTTGCAGGGAATTTTCGGCGCGCATCCACCAATACAGTGGATTTTCCAGCAGTTTCGGCGGCATTTGCAATCGCATCTGAAAGTTCAACTAACATATTTTTGCTCATGATTTTTCTCCTTGCGCATCAGTATAGCGAATGCGTCATTGGAGTGTATCGCCTAAACGAATGGCTTTGTACTGGACATATGGGTAGGGCGCCCCGACAAACACGGGGCTACTCAACCACCACATTACTTTTCACGAGCCTTTTTTTCCATCGGCAACAAACTTGCATAAATAAACTCATGAGTCGGCACGGAAACATCAGCGGCGTGAGCCATATGCACAAGCGCGCCTGTTTGTGATTCCAATTCAGAAGGACGACCTTCCATAATATCCTTTTGCATTGAAGCCAGTATGCCGGGTGAAATCTGATCAATGCGATCCATCACACTTTGAACAGAATTTTCTGTCAGCCCAACTCCACGCGCATTTGCAACGAGCACCACTTCTTCCAACGCGCGGTGAAGCATGGCACGCGATTCTTTGATGGAACGAAATCCGCCTATAGGCTGGCGCGTCACTGCGCCCACACCGCTCACCGAGCAGATGAATAAATATTTTTCCCACATGGCGAGTTCGATATTCTCGCTCACTTGAACTGTAATTCCAATACTTTTTTTGAACACATCATACAATTTGGAAACCCGGTCACTTCTCTTTCCATCCCATTCACCAAACGCGATGAATGGATCAATGCCGACATGTGAAATATGGCCTGCATCCGCAATGAACGTGCTGATACGGCACAATCCGCCAAGCACAAGTTCGCGCCCAAACGCGGTAATCAAAGTCTCGATATGGTCAATGCCATTCATCAATGGAACAATGATTGTGTTCGCACCAATAAGTGATTTCATTTGAATGATTGCATCTTCGAGCTGCCAGGCTTTTATTGCAAGGAGGACTACATCAACTGAGCCAATAGATTGTGACGAATCTGTGGCTTTGACAGGATGCACAACGAAGTCACCGCCAATCGAATCTACGCTCAGGCCTGTTTGCTGAATTGCTGACAGATGTCTGCCCCGCGCAATAAAGGTCACATCTTCACCGGTTTGCGCGAGTCTTCCACCGAAGTATCCGCCAACACCGCCAGTTCCAAAGATCGCAAATTTCATTTGAGACTCCTGTAAGTTTATTGAGAATCCTTATAAACAAGCCGAAATATTTTAACCGCAGAGGCGCCGATTTCGCCGAGTAAAAAACTTCTCTGCGCTCTGATCGTCTATGCAGTAAATTTTAATTCTTTTACAAGAAATCTAAGGGTTATGGTTCAAGTAGTTAATGCCGCTTCCGCTTTTGGCAGTTGATCGTGATCTGGCAAAATATCTTCTGCATTACGGATGATTGGATTGAAATAACCTATGAATCCAGCAACTGCAGCCAATATCCCGCAGAAGAAGATCAGCAAACTCATGCCTGCGCCGGGTCCCGTTCCAACCAGCCAGCCAAATATGTTGGAGAGCGAACTTGTCACGCGCATTTGCGGCTCAAGGACAAAGTCAGCCAGTGAGCCGGCAATGATCGGGGAGATAGGACCCGCGAACCACGCGATCAACCGTCGGGCAGAAAAGACACGGCCCTGTACATCAGGTGCAACCTTGGATTGCCAAATAGCTTGATTGGATCCATTCATAAGCGGGCTTACGAGTGCAGACAACACAACCCCAATGATCCAAACTGGCAAGCCTCCACCAAGACCAATGATTGCCACTCCGATTCCGCTGATAGCCCAGCCGACAAGAATACCATTTACACGACGTTTGAAACCTCCCCAGGCACTCATGATGACGCCCCCGATCACAGCGCCAACCGCGCCGGCTGTCTGAACCGAACCGAATATTAGGCTGTTGCTATTCGTGTGCGCCAAAACCATGGGGGCCATCACAGCGAACGCGATGCCAAAGAAGAGATTACCAGCGAAGAAAGTCAACTGCAGGCCAAGCAAACTTGGGCGGGCAAAAATATATTTGAAACCATAAGCAGCTTCCTTTAAGATATTGCCCTGGCCCTGGAGACCTTCCTCCGTGCGAACAGGCTGAGGGATAAACACGATCATTAATGCACCGATAGCAAGAATGAAGGTAGCGACATCAAAAAACAAAATACCAGTCAGCCCAATAACAGGGAGCAACGCGCCTGCCAATAATGGAGCAACAACTTGAGGCCCGGCTTCCACAAGAGACATCATGCCATTGGCACGGCCATATTGTTCCTTTGGAATCATCGTACTGATGGCGGCGGAATACGCAGGCCATTGAAAAGCCATTCCCAGGCCATAAACAATGGAGGTGGCGTATAAATGCCAATATTCAAGAATGCCAAAATGTTGCAGGGCTAGGATGGCGATCGTGGCAAGTCCCGCCGCGAGGTCGCTGACCATCATCATCATTTTACGATTGTGACGGTCCACCATCACGCCAGCGAGGGGGGAAATGATCAGGAAAGGTGTAATGTAGAAGACCTGCATCATGCCCATGGCAAGCGCGCTTTTGGTTTGGTCATACATCCAGATGCTTAGCGCAAATTGACTCATGGAACTGGCAAGTACCGAAACGATCTGCCCAAGCCAGACAATAGTAAACCCGAACATGCCCGTAGGGCGCTTTGTGGAATTCTCCTGCATGCGTGTTTATCCTTAAAATTTATTCCACGTAAATTTCAACGTGCTCGCCGTCTTCTTCATCGACAACATCGATGATCTTGCCGGTCACTCCTGCGCGCAGAGCTTCCATCACATTGGACATATCCACGCCTTCTACTTCGGGAGCGAAGTGAGCGCCGATCTTCATACCGGCATCCACCAACGCGAGCGGAATTTGGACAGAAGCCTTCGAGCGACCGGTGCGAGTATCTGTCACACGGATGCGAAGCCAACGCGCAGGAGTGCCTGAACTAGACCGCGCAGCTGATTGCAATCCGCGGCGTGAATCACCTAGAGCCGAAAGCAGCTTCGAGCCTTCATCCGCGCTGATCTTTCCCTCTTCGATCATCTTCAATATTTTCATTCTTTCTTCAACTGTAGTCATGGGGCGCCTCCTATTTATGATGTTACATTATCCAGCAACGGCGGGAACAATTTCTTCAGTAATCACTTCAACTTTTGGAAGTTTGAACTTAATCCAAATCGGTATGACAGAAAGCAATAATACAACTGCAGTGACTGTAAATGGAAATGTCGGGCTGACGCGGTCCCACATCTGCGCGCCGATCCACGGGGCGGGCAGGGAGAAGATTCCCAAACTTGTACTGAACAATCCAAATGCCATTCCTCGATTTTTCTGAGGGACAGCCTTGCTGATCAATGACTGGTATGCTGGAGCCGAAACACCTGCGCCCATACCTGCAAGTCCCCAACCCAAATAATACATCCACTGATTACCAGCGGGGATATTGACCAAGACGAACAATGCGCTCGACATCAAGATCATCCCCAGCGCAATGCCTACCCGTTCACCTGCTTTATCAGAAAGCCAGCCGCCAGGGATGGTGGTCAACATCATAGCCATGCCAAAGAATGACATAACCCAACCGATCTGTTGGAGCGAAAGTCCGCCGACATCCTGCATATAAACCGGGAAAAGGTTTTCCGAGAATTGAAATGAAATATCGCGCAGACCGTCTGTGATCAACATCCAGGTGATCAGTCCACCGGAAAAGATTAAAGTAGCCATTGAAACCAGGTTGACCTTCAAGCTAGTGAACGAAAGCTTTTCCGTTTTTACTGTGGAGCTCTTTGCAGCCTCGCGTGCCATGCTTAAACGCATAATCATTGCGATGAAGTAAAAAATTCCAGCCGCCAATAACATCAACTTGAATCCATATACGCCAGCCATCCATCCGCCGAGCGGGGGACCGATCACAGAGACGATCATAAAAATGGCCTGTGAAATACCGAAGACCCTGCCGCGATTCTCTTCACTGGAATGTTCTGCAATGAACGCATCGAAACTTGGGCCAACGAGTGAACGCGCAATTGCACCAATTGCAACGGCCAGCAAAAGCCACTGCCACGAATCCGCAAGGATAAGCGGAATAAAACCGATCACACCAAACACACTACCAATCGCAATCGCGCGCAGACGTCCAAGCGTATCGGAGACCCATCCGCCTAAAATTTGCAGAAGCAGAGGCACGATCTGCGCCAGCGTAAAAAACAATCCGATCTGCGTGATCGAAGCATTGAGGTCTTTCAAATAAAGCGGCAATAAAGAACCATA
>CAIWRB010000296.1 GCA_903914955.1 uncultured Chloroflexota bacterium
ACAGATCTGACCCAGACTTCATATACAGATACCCTGCCAACCAATGTGGTTCTTGCCAACCCAGTTTCTCCAAATCTGACAAACTGCGGAGCAGGAGCGTCTTTAGCCGCTGTTTCCGGGACGAGTACAGTAGGGCTGAGTAATGCAACTGTCACTCCGAATCTAAATTGTGTGGTGACCGTTCAAGTAAAATCGGGAGTTGCGGGCTCGTACACCAATACTATTCCCGCTGGACCCGCGGGCCCGGGATCAATCGTAACGCAACAAGGGGTTACAAATGCCGCCCTGGCTTCTGCTCCACTGAATGTTCAGCCCGTTGGAATTACAAAGATTTTTTCATCAGCCAATGTCGTTGCTGGAGGTACAAGTACATTAACTATTACTTTGCAAAACCCAACCGGCTCTGACTATACCGGCGCCAACATAACCGATATATTACCTGCAGGTTTAACTATTTCTGGAACCCCGTCATCTCCACAATGCGGCGGTACGATCACCAATACATCCACTTCAGTGACATTAACTGGCGGCACGATTCCGGCGAGCGCGAGTCCGCCCTCCCCACTGGGTACTTGCACAATCGTTGTAACCGTCGCTGCGCCAGCCGATTCACCCACAGCAACACGCACAAATACAATATCGGCCGGCGCATTAACAACAACTCAACTCGTTACCAATCCTGCCCCTGCTACTTTCGCCCTTAATGTTCAATCTGGAATTACGGTACTCAAATCTTTTTCGCCACCTTCAATTACAGTTGGCGGAATCAGTACTGTCACGATCATATTAAGGAATCATACCGGTTCAAACTTTACCGGCGTTACCTTGACTGATTCCCTGCCGGCTAACCTGACTGTTTTTGAGACGCCGGCTTCTCCCCAATGTAGTGGAACGATAACGAACACAGCAACCTCAGTCAGTATAACGGGAGGGACCATTCCATTTAGTGCAACGCCCCCTGGCGCCTGTACGATCACCTTTCAGGTTACAAGCTCGGTTGCTGCGACCTATTCGAACACCATTCCCGCAAATGACTTGACAACTGCCGAGGGGCCAAAAAATACAACCACCACAACCACATCTCCAAATCTGATCGTGAATCCTGCCGGCGGGCCGGTTCTGGTGAGTAAAGCATTTAACACCAGCCCGATTGCTCCCGGAGCCACCAGTAGATTAAGAATTACGCTTACAGCACCATCTGACATTGGCGTCAGCGGAATTAATATAAGCGACACCCTGCCTGGTGATTTGGTAATTGCCGCATCACCCATTCCGGTCACTACCTGCGGTGGAACCTTGACAGCAACCATCGGCACGCAATTGATCAAATTAATTGGCGGCGCGATTGCCAGCGCATCTGGTACTTGTACAATCACGGTCTACGTGACGACCAACACGCAGGGTTTTTATCCGAACAACATTCCGGCCAATAATGTCACAACCACCCAGGGCCGTACCAATACCAGCGCCAGTAACACCCCCGTTTTGGAAGTGACTGGCTTTACCATGAGTAAGGCTTTCAATCCACCCATGGTCAATGCGAATGGTCTTTCGACTTTAACGATCACGCTTCAGAATACAGGCGACTCACCCTTAATCAATGTATCGCTGCTCTCAGACACTCTGCCCGGAAGTCTAGTGAATGGAGTCGTTGTTGCGCCATTTCCAAATAAAAGTACTACTTGCACTGCGGGGTCTGTCACAGCGGATACCGGCACTCAAACTATCTCCATGAGTGGTGCGATCGTCCCTGCACAGGTTGGAGGAGTTCCTGGTATTTGTACGATCAATGTGGATGTACAAGGGACAGGGAGCGCAGGCGCCCATGTCAATACAATTGCCAGGGCGAATGTCTCTGGAACAGTTCAGGATACCGGGACAGTGATTCACCCATTCGCACAGGCTCAATCAACGCTGACGGTCGGCGACCTGACCATCACAGTAGTAAAGGGCTTTAATCCAGTATTTGTTTATGGTAAAGGTTCTTCGACATTAAGCGTTCAATTGGTTAATCCAAACAATACTCAATTAACTGGAGTTACCTTTACTGATGATCTGAATTACGTGCCCCCTGCCGGGGTTCAGTCTGGAATGCGTCTCGCGAATCCACCGAATTTCAATGTTGGTACCTGTGGTGGGGCTTTATCTGGAAACCCGGGAGCATCATCTTTTTTGTTTAGCGGTGGTGTAATTCCTGCAAATTCCAATTGTACATTAACACTTAGCATTGTCATGGATGTAAATGGGAACCTTACCAATACCATTCCTGCTGGCGCGGTAACCACTTTTAACGGTGCAGGCAGTACGCAAGCAGCGCAAGCGTCACTGACTGACCTGCCAGGTGCGAGTGTCTCCAAATCCTTTAGCCCTAACCCGGTTCTTGTTGGAGAATCCTCGTTATTAACCATTACCATTACGAATTCAAGTAATATTCCACTGGCAGGAATGGAATTGAATGACACCCTGCCTGTTCTGCCTACAGGGTTGATGATAGCGGATTATCTAACCTTCCCTGCGGAATTTCCTGTGCCAGTCAACAATTGTGGTGGGGCTCTGACTGCAGATCCAAATACACAGTTGATTCATCTTTCTGGCGGAGCTCTTGCCGCGGCTATCTCTACCCCCCCTCCTGCTTCCGTTGATCCACTTAACTCGTCAACTTGGATTCCATCCTCGTGCACCATTGTAGTCAGTGTGATCAGTTCAGTGACGGGAGTTTTCACTAATACCATTCCTCCCGGCGGGTTAACTGCTACTGGTGGCGTAAGTAATAATCTGCCTGCCACTGATACTCTCGTTGTGCTCTCCTCGTTGTATAGTTTGGGTAACCGAGTGTGGTTTGACACCGACAATAGCGGCACAATTAACGGCACCGAGATTGGAATCAACGGTGTGGATGTCCAACTATATGCCGCTGATGGAGGCGGCAGCCCTACTGGTCCATTGCTAGCTACCAAAACCACAGCCAATGGCGGGTATTATCGCTTTGACGATCTTGCTGCAGGTGACTACGTGGTTGTGATTCCATCCAGCGAATTTGGTGCTGGAGGAACGCTAGATGGATATTGGAGCAGCGCCGCATCACTGAGCGGCGGCGGTATCACTGAGACCGCAGCTCCAGACCCCAATACTGATATTGACAACGATGACAATGGCACATTACACACCGCCGTTGATGCATTCACTGGCGCCGTAATCAGCAGTGCTGTTACCTTGGGTGGAACACCTCCCGAGCCGATCACTGATACGAACGCAGACCCAACCAACCCTGCAGGCGAAGCCGTAAATAATCGCAGCAATCGTACTGTGGATTTTGGTTTCTATCGTCAGGCTGTAAGCAATCAAATCTATGTGGACGCAAATAATGACGGTACCTACAACGCTGGCGACGTAGCACTTGCAGGCGCTCGTGTTCAACTATTTGCCGGTAATGGGACAACAGAGATCAATGTAGGACCGGATGGAATTTTCGGTACGAGCGATGATGCTGCCAATGGTGTACTCACTGCGGCAGGCGGCACTTACCTATTCAGCGGCCTGCCGCAAGGTGACTATATAGTGAAGGTAACACCGCCAACCGGATACTCGAGCGCAGTGGATACTTTCAATAGCGGCGATACCGCCACACCAAATAATAATATAAACAATAATGACAATGGCATTGGGACGGGCACCGGGCAGGTCTCAAGTAATCTAGTGACACTAACCCCAGGTAGTCTTGGCGCAGCCACCAATAATGTTGTCAGCAATATTTCCGGTACGACCACCAACCCTACGTTGGATTTCGGTTTCACTATTCCATTGTTCAGTTTGGGAAATCGCGTGTGGTTTGACGCCGATAACAGCAGTACGATCAATGGACTGGAATCCGGGATCAACTTTGTCACGGTCCGGTTGTATGCAGCTGACGGTAGTGGTAATCCAACAGGCGCCATATTGGCCACCAAAACAACATCCAATGGCGGTTATTATCGTTTTGATAACCTGCTTGCCGGCGATTATGTGGTTATGATTCCCGCATTAGAATTCGGGCCAGGCGGCGCACTGGATGGATATTGGAGCAGCGCCACCACATTAAGTGGGGCTGGTACCACGGAAACGGCAGCCCCCGACGCTGATAATGATATAGATAATGATGACAATGGCACATTACACGGCGCCATTGATACATTCACTGGCGCCGTGATCAGTAGTGCCATTACCCTGGGGCCTGGCGCTGTTGAACCTACCACCGATACAAACGCAGACCCAACCAACCCGTCTGGCGAGGCGATCGATGCTCAAAGCAACCGCACTGTGGATTTTGGTTTCTATCGTTCACAACTGGGAAATCAAATCTATACCGATGTGAACAACAACGGAACATATGATGCGGGCGACACTGCCCTCTCTACTGCAAATGTTCGGCTGTACGGAAGTGATGGCACTACCGAGATCAACGTTGGTCCGGATGGAATCTTCGGAACTGCAGATGATGCGGCCGGCGGCGTAACCACCGGCCTGGCCGGCACTTATTTATTCAGTGGGTTGCCGCAAGGGACTTATATTGTGAAGGTAACACCACCGCTTGGATATACCAGCGCGGTGGATTCAGCTGACGCAACGGATACCTCCACGCCAAATACCAACATTGATGATAACGATAACGGCATTGGCATAGGTACCGGCCAGGTTTCCAGCAATACCATAACACTTACCCCTGGAAGTTTAGGCGCCGCAACCAACAACACGGTGACCAATTCCACGGGAACCACATTCGATCCCACGCTTGACTTTGGATTCAATGCGCCTTTGTTTAGTTTGGGCAATCGTGTTTGGTTTGATACCGACAATAGCGCCACAATCAATGGTACCGAGGTCGGAGTCGACCTTGTTGCTGTAGAATTATATAGGGCGGATATCAGCGGCAATCCCACTGGCGCGGTATTGGATACCCAGACCACTGCCAATGGCGGTTATTATCGTTTTGATAACCTTTCCGGCGGTGATTATGTGATCGTGATCCCATCCAGCGAATTTTCTGTTGGCGGAAAGCTCTTCGGTTATCTGAGCAGTGGAACGACCGTCAGTGCTGCAGGGGTTGTATCAGAAACAGTAGTTGCACCAGATCCAGATAACAACCTGGACAGTGATGACAATGGCATCTTGCAAACAAGCGGAGGATTCAACGGTGCAGTAATCAGCCTGGCTGTTACATTAGGGCCGACTCCAAATGAACCAACTACCGATACCGATGCAGATCCAACCAACCCGCCTGGAGAGGAAGCTAACAATCAAAGTAATCGAACACTGGATTTTGGATTCTATCGTCAGATACTAAGCAACCAGATATTCATAGACGCGAACAATAATGGCACGTATGATACCGGCGACGGTAAACTGGCTGCTGCCACTGTCCGGTTATTTGCGAGCAATGGTTCGACAGAAATAAACGTCGGCCCGGATGGCATTTATGGTACGGCTGATGATGCGGCCGGCGGCGTAACCACCGGCCTAAATGGCACTTACTTATTCAGTAGTTTGCCCCAGGGGAATTACATTGTGAAAGTAACCTCCTTTGGTTTTACCAGCGCAATCGATACGGCAAACAGTGGTGATTCCACTACTCCGAACAACAACATCGATAACAATGATAATGGCATTGGCACGGGCATCGGTCAGGTCGCCAGTAATGTGCTCCCACTTACACCCGGCAGCCTGGGTGCGGCTTCGAATAACTCTGTGGATAATGCGGCGGGCACCACATCCAATCCAACTTTAGATTTTGGTTTCACTCCATTATTCAGCCTCGGCAACCGCATCTGGTTTGATACCAATAACAGCAGCACGATCAACGGTTCTGAAGTTGGCGCCAATGGAATCGGCGTTCAGCTATATGCGGCCGATGGCAGTGGCAGTCCAACGGGCGCAGTTCTAAGCACCCAAATAACCGCCAATGGCGGCTATTATCGTTTTGATAATCTGTCAGCCGGAAATTATGTGGTTGTGATCCCATCCACTATATTTGGCGCCGGCGGCGCACTGGATGGATATTGGAGCAGCAGAACTGTCTTAAGCGGAGCTGGCACATCCGAAACGGCAGCTCTCGACCCTGATAATGATGTTGACAGCGATGACAACGGCACTTTGCAAACAAGTGGAACCTTTACTGGGGCAGTGATCAGCAAGGCAGTTACCTTGGGGCCGCTTCCCAATGAACCTTTGGGCGATTCAGATTCTGATCCTACATCACCTTCAGGAGAGGCTCCCAATCTTCAAAGCAACCGTACTGTGGATTTTGGTTTCTATCGAGTTGAGCTGAGCAATCAAGTCTTTGTAGATGTGGTTGATGGCGGCTCGTATGGTGTTGGTGATTTTCCGCTGTCAGGAGCAACGGTACAACTCTTTGCCAGTGATGGAACCACTGAGATTAACGTGGGGCCGGATGGTATCTTGGGCACGACGGATGATGTCAGTGGTGGTATGACCACAGGCGCCTCAGGTGTGTATCTCTTTAGCGGTCTGCCTCAAGGTACATTTATCGTCAGGGTTATCCTATTGAGCGGTTATGCCAGCACGGTGGATTCAGCTGTTCCTGGTGACACCGCCAACCCTAACCTTAATGCAGATAATAACGATAATGGGATTGGCACAGGCACAGGGCAAGTCTATAGCAAAGCGGTAACATTAACTCCCGGCGATGCGGCGACAAATAATCTCGTGACAAATTCAACCGGAACCACCACAAATCCAACGCTCGATTTTGGGTTTACATCCTCATTCACCAAGGCTTTGATCTCTTCAGATGCAGCCCATACCGTCGACCCGCACGTTGCGATTGGCGAGATTGCCACATATCAGATTAATATGTATATTCCGGTCGGCACTTTGAACAATGTTATTCTGGTGGATACCCCACAAACCGGGCTTGCTTTCGTAGATTGTATTAATATAAGTATCCCGCAAAATGTGGCCAGTTCAAAGATTGTCAATGGCACCTGTGATACCCGTGATGGTACATCAGCGGGAACCAGTAATCCACTCATCGAAAATTCCGGTGGCCGTGTCACCTTTGACTTTGGTAATGTAACCAACTCTTCTGCCGCGCCACTGGCCATCACTATTCAATATTCACTGATTGTCCTCGATATCTCCTCGAATCAGAACGGCGGCACATTAACAAATAATGTAGTCTGGTCATGGACGGGTGGTACTAAGACCACAAGCGCTCCCTTGGTTGATATGATTGAACCGGAAATAACGATTGACAAGAATGCCGAACCAAGCATGGCTCCCTTGGGTGCTCCGATCACATTTAAAATAGATATTTCCCACTCAAATTTAAGCTCTGCAGATGCTTTTGATGTTGTCGTCACGGATGTCCTGCCCTCAGCTTTAACATTTATTACAGGTTCAGAAAAATTTACCAGAACCTCGGGCACATTATTGCAAGCGCCTGTCATTTCGTATAACGTTGCTGCCACAACACTTTCATTTATTTGGGATGAATTTCCCCTGGGTCAAAGCGCCCAACTGGAATTCCAGGCTATATTTATAGGCCCCTCACCGGCCAAGAATACTGCATCTGTGGAATGGACTTCACTTGAAATTGACCCCTTAACTCCAGGAGTTCCTCCACGCCAGAGATCTCCTTATCATGTAGATTCCACGGAACGTTGGTACGATCCTTTGGCTTCCGCTGGGTTGGATGATTATCGAGTAAGTGATTCGATCAGCATTGAAGTTCCCAGCGATCTGCCCAAAACAGGTTTTGCGCCGGGTGTTGTTACCACACTTCCACAGAGGCCACAGCACTTTTCCTACGCCCAAACTGACTTGATGATCGAGATCCCGCGGCTTGGCATCAAATTAAATATTGTCGGTGCGCCTTTTGGGAAAGATAATTGGGATCTTACCTGGTTGAGCAATAATGCAGGTTGGCTCGAAGGCTCCGCATTCCCCACACATTCTGGCAATTCAGCCATCACGGCGCACTCTTATCTTTCTGACGGCACAGCCGGCCCATTTGCGAAATTGAATACACTGCGATATGGGGATCAAATTATTGTTACCCTCGCTGGATCGAAATACATCTACGAGGTTCGCCAGAATCTGCGAGTCAAACCGAACACGACATCTGTCTTAAAACACGAAGATCACTCTTGGATAACCTTGATCACCTGCCAAACATATAGCGAGCAGTTGGGTGAATACATTTATCGTATTGTCGTGCGCGCGGTTCTGATCAAAGTGGAACTGGAAAAGTAATCACGCAAGTAGATTGAAAAAAACAGTATCATTCCATCAGCGCTTCGTCCAATTATCTGGCAATTATCTGGCAATGACCTGGTCGGTAAGTTGGATGGCCAAGCCGATATAGGACGCTGGCGAGAGACTCTGCAAACGCCTTCGAGTTTCATCGTCCACATCGATCGCTTCGCACCATACCGTGTAATCTGATTCTGTTAAGACACGGCCGCGCGTCTGCTGTTTGAGCGACTCGTACGCGTCAGGTTTTCCAACTGAGCGCAGGATGGTCTGTGCTCCCTCGGCGATCACTTCCCAATGGGAATTTAACTCGGCTTTGATCCTATCCTCGTCAGCGGCGATGCGCTTCAGGCCGTGCTGAAAGTTGATCCACGCCACCAGCATATGCCCAAGCGCAGTTCCAAACGTGCGGCGCACCGTTGAATCAGATAGGTCACGTTGTAAACGCGAGACTGTCAGTTTTTGGGCATAATGGGTAAAGAGGGAATTCGCCACACCCAGGTTGCCTTCCGCGTTTTCAAAGTCAATTGGATTCACTTTCTGCGGCATGGTCGAAGATCCCACCTCACCTTGAACAACCGCCTGCTTGAGGATCCCGTCGCTGATATATCGCCAGATATCCTGCGAGAAATCGATCAAAATGGAATTGGCCATCCGCAGCGCGTCAAAATAGCGGATCCAATTATCATAAGGCAAAATTTGAGTCGTGATCAGGTTAGGCGTCAGATCATATTGTGCAATGAAATCTTTACTGAAAGCCAGCCAGTCAATTTGCGGGGCGGCGGATTGCAGGGCATTGAAATTACCGACAGCGCCTGTCAGCTTGGCTTCAAAACGATGCGCGGCGATCTCGTCACGCGCGCTTTTCAAACGGGCGATGGCGACGGCAAATTCTTTTCCCAATGTCGTAGGGACAGCGAATTGCCCGTGCGTGCGTGCGAGCATGGGCAGCGCGCGAGTCTGTCTGGCAAATTCACAGAGTGAATTGATCAGCGCATCCAAAGCGGGGAGAAATATCCCATCCCGCGAGTGACGCAGGGCGATGGCTTGAGCAACATTATTCACATCTTCAGAGGTTAGTCCGAAATGGATCCAGGGCAATAGATCCTTGAGGGTTGTATCCTGGAATTTATCCTGTAAAAAATATTCGATGGCTTTTACATCATGGCGGGTCTCGCGCTCGTGAGCCTGGATCGATTCTGCATCGGCGATGGAGAATTTTGTGTTGATGGATTTAAGTTGAGCAGACTCGGAAGATGTCAAAGGGCGGATCAAACTGATTTTGGAAAGGGCCGCTAAAAAGTCCAGTTCAACGCGGACTCTGTCACGCAGAAAAGCGAACTCAGAGAAGTGTCCGCACAAAGGGGCGGTCATGTCTGCGTAGCGGCCATCCAAAGAAGAAAGAAGGTGAAGGGAGTCTGTCATTTATTGATCCAAATAATTTGAAATAAGTGTATCGTAACTGGCTGTGGATTTATACCCTTTGAGCGCAAGTTTCTTTTTTTCTGCAAATGGAATTTCGCCATGTTGCAGCATCGAAAGCACTTCGGCATAATCTGACGGATCGCAGACCAGGGTAACACGTTCATGGTTTTTCGCGGCAGCGCGAATCAGGGTGACGCCGCCAATGTCAATATTTTCGATGGCATCGGCATAGGTAACATTTGGTTTCGCGATCGTCTCTTCAAAAGGATAAAGATTGACGGCGACAAGATCGATGTAATCCCAGCCGAGGGCTAGCAGTTCATTATGATCCGACTCGGTTGAGCGCGCTAGCAAGCCAGCGTGAATGGCGGGGTGCAAAGTCTTTACGCGACCGCCAAGAAGTTCAGGAGACTTTGTATAATCGGCAACTTCGGTGACGTTAATAGAATTATCGCGCAAAAGTTTAGCGGTTCCGCCAGAGGCAAGCAAAGACCAACCCAGAGCGGCAAGCCCTTTGGCAAAATCAACGAGGCCAGATTTATTGTGAACTGAGAGAATGGCTGCGGGCATTTATGTTCCTTTTATTAATTGCGAAGGAGAAAACCTCTCCACAAATTTTACCGATCAGGCAAATCTATTTTTATCTTTTCTTGGGCGCTTGCTTCCTGTTACCATATTCTGTTAGTGATGAAACAATCTTACTCCACTAAACACCATGGCCATTTCATATTCATCACAAACTGCGATGACATCTTCGTCGCGAGTGGAGCCGCCTGGCTGCAGAACATATTTCACTCCGCTCCCAGCCGCACGATCGATCGAATCACGGAATGGGAAGAAGGCATCGGAACCGAGCACAACCTCAGACATGCCATCCAGCCACTCACGCCTATTTGTTACTGATAATTGGCGCGGCAATTCTGCAAAGACATTCGTCCAATTGGATTTTTCCGCTTCGGTGACATCGGGCTGCAAAAATTGGTCAATGGCGTTGTCACGGTCTGGACGTTTGATACCAGTTTTGAAGGGAAGATTCAAAACATACGCGTGCTGACGCAGGCGCCACAAATCCGCCTTGGAGGCTGCCAGACGGGTGCAATGTACTCGTGATTGCTGCCCCGCACCCACGCCTATCACCTGTCCGTCTGCTGCAAAACAGACAGAGTTGGACTGGGTGTACTTGAGAGTGATCCATGCGATCAGCATATCGCGGACTGCGTTTTCGGGCAACTCTTTTTTTATGGTGACCCTTTTGGCAAGATCCGCAGGGGTGACGAGACGCTCATGACGGCGTTGTTCAAACGTAACGCCAAAGATATCGCGGGTTTCCTGAGCGGGCGGTTCATAAGCAGAGTCAATTTGCACGACGGAATACTTGCCTTGTTTTTTCTTTTTGAGAATATCCAGCGCTTCCGATTCATAAGCGGGCGCAATGACACCATCTGAGACTTCGCGGCTGATGAGCTTCGCGGTGGGGACGTCAACAATATCGGAGAGCGCAATCCAATCACCGAAGGAAGACATGCGGTCCACGCCGCGGGCGCGGGCATAGGCAACGGCGAGCGGCGAAAGTTCAATGTCATCTACAAAATAGATCTTCTTGAGCACATCTGAAAGCGGATTCGCGACCGCCGCGCCCGATGGGCTGACATGTTTGAAGGATGCCGCAGCAGGCAAGTGGATCACCGACTTCAACTCGCGGACCAACTGCCAGGAATTTAATGCGTCGAGTAGATTAATATAACCCGGCGAGCCGCTGAGAACTGTGATCGGCAAATCAACATCAGATCTCATAAAAACACGAGCTGGCGCTTGCTGGGGATTGGCGCCGTAGCGCAGTGGAAGGGAGGAAGGCATGAGGGATATCCTATTGGGAGTTCAATATAACCAATTGTAAAACGGATTTGTAGAATGTTACACCCAAAGTAATGGCAACATTTCCTGGTGCGTATTTGGTGGAATGATTTGGCAGACGTTGCCCTGAGTGTCCTTCGAAAATCGCTTGCCAAATCCAGTTGGGGTTGGTATACTGCCAACCATTATGACTTCAATGTTCGCGCATAAGCACCATGTTCATCATCATAATCCCCCCGAAAGGCCGGGATATTCTTTGCGCGTACCTGAAATAAATTAACAGGATAGTGTGCTTTGTAATATCAATCCCCGGTCTACGACCGGGGATTTTTGCTTTTATCTCACTTCAAGGAAGATCCAATGACCTCACAACAAACCATCCGACTCTCTCTCCCATCCAAAGGCCGTCTTGAAATTGACGCGCTTGAGTTTCTCTCCGCTGCGGGTTTGAAGATATTCAAACCCAATCCGCGCCAATATCAAGCAGAGCTTCCCGCGCTACCCGAGTTGGGAGTCATCTTCCAACGCCCCGGTGACATCGTCGTCAGCGTGCGTCAGGGTAGCATTGACTTTGGGATTACCGGCCTCGACATGCTCGAAGAAAAGCGCGGCGACGACGATGAGATCATCATCCTGCATGATTCTCTCGGATTTGGGAGCTGTGCGCTGACCTTGGCCGTTCCCGAAACCTGGAAAACAGTAACCGATATCGCGTCGCTCAAAGACTATACAGCTTCATTGAAAAACCCAGTGCGGGTGGCAACAAAATTCCCGGTATTAACTGAACGCTTTTTGAATCAAAATAATATTTCCCATACTTTGATCGCGGCCGAAGGTACACTTGAAAGTGCGCCCACCATTGGTTACGCTGACATGATCTCCGACCTCGTCTCCTCCGGCCAAACTTTAATAGACAATCGTCTGCGCCCGCTGCCCGATGGTGTGATTCAAAAATCGCAGGCCGTGATAATAGCGAATCGCAAAGCCTTGCAGGCCCGTCCCGAAGTTTTGGAAATGGCGCGGCGCTTGCTTGAATACATTGAAGCCCACATGCGCGCCAAGGATAATTTACTGGTCATTGCAAACATGCGCGGCGACAGCCCCGAAGTGATTTCACAAAAAATATTTACGCAAACAAATGTCGGCGGTCTGCAGGGACCCACCATCAGTCCCATCGGCGTGCGCGCAGGAACACCCAACTGGTTTTCGGTAACAGTCGTTGTGCGCCGCGATCACCTGCCGCAAGCCATCTCTGAATTGCGTCTGATCGGCGGCAGCGGCATCATTGTTTCGCCCATCACTTATATTTTTGAAGAAGAGCCGCCGCGTTACAAAGCCATGCTCGAAGCCCTCGCATAAGGAGATATCATGCTCAAACAATATGATCCACAAACTGCTAAACAATCCATCCTCAAACGCACCCCGCCCGATGAATTTCCCGTCAGTCAACGCGTTCTGGATGGGATCACAAAACTCTTCGGCGAATCGTTGACGCCCGAACAGGCAGTCACAAAAATTTTGAAGGATGTGCGGATGAATGGCGACTCAGCCCTTCAAAAGTGGACATTAGCCCTCGATTCGATTGACCGTGAGCCTGCTCCTGTTTCGACAGAAATGATCCAGGCTGCATTAGGTTCGATCCCGCCTGCACAGCGTGACGCTCTCGAAAAAGCCGCCGCCCGCATTGAAGTATTTCATCGCAAGCAACCTTTGACATCGTGGTTCACCAATGATCTTGGCGGCACACTCGGGCAGATCATCCGCCCCATCCAACGTGTGGGGCTATACGTCCCAGGCGGGACAGCTCCGTTACCATCCACGGTTTTGATGAGCGCAATCCCTGCGCGGGTTGCGGGCGTGAACGAGATTGTCGTTGTAACTCCTCCAAATTGCGCCCTGATAAATATCAACCCGCCCGTTGACCCAATCATACTCGCCGCCTGTGCCATCGCCGGCGTCGACAAAGTTTATTTGCTCGGCGGCGCACAAGCGATTGGAGCACTGGCGTATGGCACGCAAACCATTCAACCTGTAAATAAAATATTCGGCCCTGGCAATTTATTTGTCACCCTAGCCAAACGGCAAGTCTACGGCGTAGTTGGCATTGACGGGCTTGCTGGCCCAACCGAAACTGTGATCATCGCGGATGAATCCGCGAACCCTGCCTGGGTTGCAGCCGATCTGCTTGCACAGGCTGAGCATGATCTGTTGGCGTCTGCTATTTTACTGACCCCGTCACAGTCATTGATCAAGAAAGTAATAATGGAAGCCGCCAAACAACTGGAACAACGCAGTCGTGCCGATATTATTTTGGCTTCACTTGAAAATCGCGGCGGCGCCGTGCTGACTCGCGATCTGGATGAAGCCATGCAATTGGCAAATGACTATGCTCCGGAACATCTTGCTCTATCTGTAAGCGAGCCGTGGCGCTGGGTGGAAAAAGTAAATAACGCTGGCGGTGTATTTGTCGGTGAGCATTCCTTTGAAGTGCTCGGCGACTATCTCGCGGGTCCAAGTCACGTCATGCCGACGGGCGGTTCTGCACGTTTTGCGTCGCCACTCAATGTATGGGACTTTGTAAAAATCGTCAGCTTGATAGCGCTGGACAAAAACACAGTGCAGTCCATCGGTCCGGTCGCTGCGACAATTGCAGCATCTGAAGGTTTGGATGCTCATAACCATGCCGCGATGATCCGCCTGGAGAAGTCAGTATGAAAATCCGCAAACATCTTGAATCTTTGCCGTCTTATACTCCCATCGAACCGTTTGAAGTTTTATCAGCGCGTCTTGGGCGAAGTTCTGATCAGATCGTCAAACTGGATGCCAACGAAAATCCATACGGCCCATTGAAGGTGGTGCGTGAAGCATTGGCTGCTTTGGAATTCCCGCATATTTATCCTGACCCTGAGAGCCGCGCCTTGCGAAAATCGCTCGCTGAATTTACAGGTGTCGGTGCTGAATACTTAATGGCAGGCGCAGGCGCGGATGAGTTACTCGATCTACTCATGCGCGTCTTCCTTGAGCCGAATGATTGCCTCCTCTCCTGCCCGCCGACCTTTGGCATGTACTCCTTTGACGCAGAGCTCAATGCCGCACGCTGTATCGAAATTCCGCGCCGCGCAGATTTTTCACTGGATATGGAGGCCGTCCGTGAAGCAGTGAAAATTCATCTACCGAAACTCTTCTTTATTACATCGCCGAATAATCCAGATGGATCAGTTCTTGATGCAAAAATCATTGACGAATTATTGGAACTTCCGACTTTGGTCGTTTTGGATGAAGCCTACATTGAATTCGCAGGTGAAAATCTTGGCGCAAGTTTGAGCTATATTCGCGAAGTGCCCTCGCGGAAAAACCTGGTGGTTCTGCGAACATTCAGCAAATGGGCGGGGCTGGCGGGTTTGCGAATTGGTTACGGCGCATTCCCACTCTGGTTGATGCCGACCTTGTGGAAATCCAAGCAACCCTACAATATCAATGTTGCGGCGAGCGTGGCGGCGCAAGTCTCTTTGGAGCATGCAGATGAACTGGCTGAAATCGTGGAACTTTTGAAAAGCGAACGCGCAAGATTATTTTCAGAGTTGCAGAAAATCACATATCTGAAACCTTATCCCACTCGATCCAATTTTATTTTATGTCAGGTCATTGGCCGTGATGCGGCAGAGCTCAAAGCGCAACTGGCACAACAGTATGGAGTTTTTATCCGCTACTTCAACAAGGCTGGCTTGCGTGATCATATCCGCATCAGCGTAGGCAGGCCGCAGGATACGGATGCGCTGCTGAAGGCGTTGAGAAATTTGTAAAATTAATAAATTGGCAGGCTGAAAGACGGATAAACGATCAAACTTCTCAACTTGTAACCTGTAACCCGAAGGAGTAATTATGCGAACTGCTGAAATATCACGTCAAACAAATGAGACACAAATTACGATCAAACTAAATATAGATGGAAGCGGTCAGTACGAGATCGCCACTGGCATTGGATTCCTCGACCACATGCTCACGCATCTGGCTGTGCATGGATTATTCGATATAACTGTTCAAGCGCACGGCGATCTCGAAGTAGATGCGCATCACACAATTGAAGACACCGCGCTGGTACTGGGACAGGCCTTCGATAGGGCACTTGGCGACCGCAAGGGAATTGTCCGCATGGGGGATTGCTTCGCGCCTATGGATGAAACGCTGGCGCATGTTGCCCTGGATCTGTCGGGGCGCCCATACGCGGTGATACAGGCGGATTGGCACACACCTTATGTCGGAAACATCCCAACCACTTTGTTTCCTCATTTCTTCGAGTCATTCGCGGTGACAGCACGCTGTAATCTCCATGCGCGCATATTGTACGGCCGCGACGATCATCATCAAGCAGAGGCATTATTCAAAGCGTGGGCGCGCGCGCTCGATCAAGTGACGCAAATAGACCTGCGCCGCGCGGGAGTGATCCCGTCTACAAAAGGGATGTTGTAAAAAGGATGAAGGATGAAAAAAGTTATATTAATAGATGCAGGCACTGGCAATCTACGTTCCGTTCAAAAAGCGTTGGAAAGCATTGGCGCGGATGTGCTGCGCACCGACGACCCGAATAAGGTTTTATCTGCCAAAAAAGTTGTATTGCCAGGAGTAGGCGCCTTTGGTGATTTTTTGTCTGGGCTGCGTGCGCGTGGATTAGAGTCAGTAATCAACGAGATCGCGGCACGCGGAGTTCCTTTGCTTGGAATTTGCGTGGGCATGCAAGCTTTATTTGAAACTGGCGAAGAGCTGGGCGAATACGCCGGGCTTGGATTATTACGCGGGCGCGTGGAGCGCTTCGCAGAATCTCTGGCAGTGAAGATTCCGCATACAGGGTGGAATCAACTCACTGTCAGAAATGACGCGCTGCTTTTTGATCAGATAAAAGATAAAGCCTATGTTTATTTCAATCACTCATATTATTGTCAGCCAAAGAATTTATCGGATGTGATCGCGACGACGGATTATGGTTTGCAATATGCATGTGCGGTGCAGCACGAAAACATTTTTGGTGTGCAGTTTCATCCGGAAAAAAGTCAGGCTGTGGGTTTGCAAATCTTGAGAAATTTTTTGGAGGCGAAATGATCATTTATCCCGCGATTGACCTGCGCGGCGGCAAAGTGGTGCGCTTGAAAGAGGGCGACCCCGCGCGCATGACATCCTACAGCGACGATCCTGCCGAGACGGCAAGGCGTTGGTTGACGATGGGCGCGAAGTGGCTGCATGTGGTTAACCTCGATGGCGCGTTCGGCGATGGCGATGATGCAAATCAAATTGCCCTGATTTCCATTTTGAAGATTACCAAAGAGTTTGGCGCGCAAGTGCAATTTGGCGGCGGATTGCGTTCCTTGGATTCAATTGAAAAAACTTTGAATCTAGGCGCGAGCCGTGTTGTGCTTGGAACGATTGCGGTGGAACAACCCGATGTTACGGTAAGCGCGTTAAAAAAATTTGGCGCAGAAAAAATCGCGGTTGGAATTGATGCCCGTGATGGAATAGTTCGCGTGCGTGGATGGCAATCGGATGGCGGAATTTCTGCGCAAGACCTCGCTCTTCAAATGCAAATATTAGGTCTGCGTACTGTTATCTTTACAGATATTCGCAGAGACGGTTTGGGCAGCGGCTTGAACATTCCCGCCACCCGTCAATTGGCAAATGTGAGTGGTCTGGATGTGATCGCCTCGGGCGGCGTGAATACATTGGATGATGTGCTTGCGGCGAAAATTGCGGGCTTATCAGGCGTTATTGTGGGACGCGCCTTATATGAAGGGACGATCGATCTGAAAGCTGCCTTATCGGCCTCTGACACGCACGAAAATTAAGAGGAGTTTTTACATGCTGGCAAAACGAATTATTCCCTGTCTTGATATAAAAGATGGGCGTGTGGTGAAAGGCATCAACTTTATCAACTTGCGTGACGCGGGTGACCCTGTCGAGCAGGCGCGCTTATATGATACACAAGGCGCGGACGAGTTGGTCTTTCTCGATATTTCCGCGACATTAGAAGGACGCAACACCACGCTGGAATTGGTCAGCCGCGTGGCGGAGACAGTGTTCATGCCGCTGACTGTCGGCGGCGGAATTCGCGCAGTGGACGATATGCGGAATCTTTTGCTCGCTGGCGCGGATAAAGTCAGCATCAACTCGGCGGCGGTGAAGCGACCCGAATTATTATCTGAAGGCGCAGCGCGGTTTGGCGCGCAATGCATTGTGCTGGCGATTGACGCGCGCAAAATTGGATCAAGCTGGGAAGTATATGTCAATGGCGGGCACACGCCAACAGGCTTGGATGCGATCGAGTGGGCAGTGCGCGGCGTTAAACTGGGCGCAGGTGAAATCTTAATTACGAGCATGGATGCCGATGGCACACTCGCTGGCTACGATCTGGATTTGACCCGCGCCATTGCCGAAGCGGTCTCCGTACCAATTATCGCCTCAGGCGGAGCTGGTGCTTCATCCCATTTTGCATCAGTGCTGACTGATGGCAAAGCCGATGCCGCGCTGGCAGCCTCACTTTTTCACGATGGGAACTTACTCATCCCTGCGCTAAAGAGCGAGTTGCAATCGCTAAACATTCCAGTAAGAATATAAACATTTCAATGTTGGAGGAAGCCAATGCAGGAATTTCAACCTAAAATTGAATTTGACGCGAATGGATTAATCCCTGCGATTGTGCAGGATGTAAAAACGAATGAAGTACTGATGCTGGCTTATATGAATGCTGAATCCTTGAGACTCACAATATCCACAGGTGAAACCCATTTCTGGTCACGCAGTCGTCAGGAATTGTGGCACAAAGGTGCGACATCGGGAAATATTCAACGGTTGGTTGAAATCCGCGTAGATTGCGATGGGGATGCTTTATTAATTTTCGTTCAACCCGCAGGGCCTGCCTGTCATACTGGAAATCAAACCTGTTTTTATCGTTCGATGGAGAATCTAGAATAATGAGCATTCAATGGTTGTTTGATGTAATTCAATCGCGCAAGGAAAACCCATCTGAAAAATCCTATACGTCCAGTCTTTTCAAGGAGGGCCTGCCGAAGATCGCGCAGAAGGTTGGAGAGGAAGGCACGGAAGTTGTTGTGGCGGCACTTGCACAGGACGATCAACGTCTGATCGAAGAAGTAGCCGACCTCACTTATCACACACTCGTACTATTGTCAGCCCGTGGATTATCTCCCGCAGATATACTGGCTGAATTGGAGAAGCGCCATAAATGAAAAAAGTGATCCTGCTCGATATTGACGGCGTCCTCGTTCAGCATGGTGGATACCGCGCCGCTCTGCATGCCACATTAAATCATTTTGCGAAATTGATGGGACTGTCACATTTTGATTTTCCAGAAGAAAAATTGGCAGAACTGGAGAAACGAGGAATCTTCAGCGAGTGGGATATGGTTCCGCTGTTGCTGGCTGCTTTATGGAACGATATTCTTTCTCATCGCCCGAACCTTATTCTGCCCACTGATCTATCCTCCGCGGCAATCGAGATCGGCCGCAATATAATTGGATTCTCTCCCCGCGAGTTGACCATCCCTGAGTTTGAATATATCACGGGTCAATATCCAGCCGAAGCCGCCCTGCGGCATGGATGTTTTCCATTCATCCCAATGGACTTGCGAATAAAAATACTTAGCCAATCACGGAACGTTAACTTCTCGCAGACCATGCGGTTGTTTCAACATTATTCACTGGGCAGTCGCACGTTTAGCAAAACATATAAACTGCCCGCAGAAGTTGAAACAGAATCTTTTCTGCTAACGCATGATCGGTCAAATATCAATGACGCAATCCGTGACAGATTGATTCAGCCAAATATTCATTTGGCTGGCCTGACAGCGCGCCCATCTGTGCCGCCGCGTGAAGTACATGATTCTCATTTTGGGTACGCACCCGAAGCTGAAATTGCGTTGAAACTTGTTGGACTTTCAGACATCCCCTTGATCGCTTTTGGAAAACTCTCCTATCTCGCGGCCCGGCGCGGGCTTGATGCGGGCGTTTTGATGAAGCCATCGCCTGTCCATGCGTTGGCGGCAACGGCGGCGGCTCTGACTGGCGATGAATGGGCAGGCTTGCAGGCCGCCGGGGATTGGTATCAGACGGGCAAACTCGCTGGCGTTTTTACAGACCTGCCGCAGGAGTTCGAATTGTTCGTGGTGGAAGACACTCTCGGCGGAATAAAATCCACGCAAGCGGCAGGTGAAATATTAAACGAAAATGGATTCAAGGTGACGATCCACGCAATTGGATTAACGTCTGGCAGCGACTCTAAACGTGAAGCATTTACCCAGGCTGGAATTCATCATTTTGAAAATTGGGAATCGCTACTTGCTGGGATCCATTTATAAAGAACCAACAAATTTTATATCGCGAAATCCTCACCATGCCAAATGCCGTGATCAGACATGTGCAATGCAGGGGAAGCGACGGCGTGACCATCCAGCCTTTTTTCGAGTTTTTCCACATGCGCCACCAGCGCGGATAAAGTTTCGCCAATGGTATCGGGAAGCAGCCCGTGTTCGAGGTCTGGCTTATCACCTGTGATCTGGCCCTGGCTGCGGACGATGATCTGCCCTGGCACGCCGATGATGACGGAGTTCGGCGGCGAAGGCTTGACCACGACAGCGTTCGCGCCGATTCGGCTATGCGCGCCAATGGTGATGGCTCCCAGCACTTTTGCGCCGGCACCAATAACCACATGATCCTCGATGGTGGGATGACGTTTCTGCTTCCGTAAATTGGTACCGCCCAACGTCACACCGTGATACAGTGTGACGTTGTCCCCAATTTCGGCTGTCTCCCCGATCACAACTCCCATGCCGTGATCAATAAATAAATTTCGACCGATGGTGGCGCCCGGATGAATTTCGATCCCGGTCGACCGTCGAGCTATCTGTGAGATCCAGCGGGCAAGGAGTTTGAATCCGCGTTCCCAAATGCGGTGTGATAAACGATGCGCCCAGATGGCATGCAGTCCGGGATAGCACAATATGACTTCAAATAAATTGCGGGCCGCCGGGTCACGATCTAGAACGGACTGGATATCATCACGAATGGTTTTGAACATTTTCTTCACCCTTCACTTTGAGAAGAAGTGCCCCAATAATAATATTGGGGCACTTCCATGTATTACAGAGTTGGTTGCGCGTCTGCCAGGTCAGCAAATAATGGCGTGGATAAATAACGCTCACCGAAAGAGGGAATGATCACAACGATCAGCTTCCCGGCATTTTCGGGGCGGTTTGCCACCTGTATGGCCGACCAGGTTGCAGCGCCGGAAGAGATGCCGACAAGCAAACCTTCTTCACGCGCCATGCGGCGTGCGGTCAGGAAGGCATCCTCATTTTTGACACGGATAATTTCATCATATATTTTTGTGTTAAGGATATCAGGTACGAACCCGGCGCCGATACCCTGGATGGGATGTGGTCCTTTTGCACCGCCCGATAACACCGCAGAAGCATCCGGCTCCACAGCAATTACTTTGAAGGAAGGCTTGCGTGACTTAAGAACTTCGCCCACACCAGTGATGGTTCCTCCGGTGCCAATGCCAGCAACCAGGAAATCAACCTTGCCTTCTGTATCCTGCCAGATCTCCTCGGCGGTTGTCTTGCGGTGGATCTCAGGATTCGCCAAGTTCTTAAATTGCTGCGGCAGAAAATATTTCTTCGGATCGGAAGCCGCGATCTCCTCAGCTTTTCGGATTGCACCTCCCATGCCATCGGGACCGGGCGTCAGGATCAATTCCGCACCATAGGCACGCAGTAACATGCGGCGTTCCTTGCTCATGGTTTCAGGCATGGTCAGGATGATCTTATATCCACGCGCGGCAGCCACCATCGCCAATGCGATGCCCGTGTTTCCGCTGGTCGGTTCAACGATCACCGTATCCTTCGTGATCAAACCTGCCTTTTCGCCAGCGTCGATCATCGCTGCCCCAATGCGGTCCTTGACTGAATGAGCAGGATTATAAAATTCCAGTTTGGCTACCACCTCGGCTTTTGCTCCTTCGGTAACGCGGTTGAGTCTAACCAGGGGGGTGTTGCCAATTAGTTCTGTTACGTTGTTTGCAATTTTCATGATGATTCTCCTTTGGGTTTTACCAGTATTAAAATAAAAAAAAACGGCTGCCTGCTACTGAAAATAATTTCCAGTTCGCAAACGGTGAAAGAAACTCGCAAGCCGCTAAATGCGGCTTATATTTTGCGAGGTCAAATCCACCGTTTACGGCAGTCAGCCGTTAATCTTCAGAAAGAGGCGGTGGTTAGTGACCCCGCCAGGTACAGATGCAATGCAGTTCTGTTTTCATGTACTTATAGAAACCGTGAAGCCTTATTATCTTACCTAGCCAAACCTGAACGTCTTTGCTTTCAAAGTCTTTAAAAAGCAAAACAAAATATCAGATCGTTGACATTTGTGCCGCTGAGGCCTGGCTTTAACAGATCATCCAGTTTTGCAAAATAAGAATATGAATCATTTCTGGACAGGAAATCTGTCGCGGCCATACCAAGCGCCTCAGCCCTGTGAGCTGATCCATTGCCAGCCAGCGCGCCCGCCGCATCGGTAGGACCGTCTTCGCCATCCGTAGCGATCGATATGAGCATGACATCTTTCATCTCACGCAGAACATCCACTGCTCCCAGTACGAGTTCCTGATTTCGCCCGCCTTTGCCATGCCCTTTGATGGTGACGGTCATTTCTCCGCCTGCAAGTAAACAGAATGGGCGCGGAATTTTTTCCTGGTATGTTCTGAGGTCCCCGGCAAGTTTTTTGCCTATTTCACGAGCCTCGCCTTGCAAACCCGAATAAATTATTTCCGAGAAAAAGCCTTCCTCTTCCGCTTGTTTTTTTGCCGCACGCAGGGCGATGTCATTGCTGGCAATGATATGATTCTGAATATTATTAAACGTGGGATCATCGGGTTTCAAGGTTTCTCGAAATGGGTAATTCAAGCCCCCTAACCGTTTTACCAACGCAAGCGATTCCTCGCGGGTGGTCGGGTCTGCAGCGGTAGGGCCAGACGCAATGGCTTCGATTGGATCTCCCACCACATCAGATAGGATCAGGCTGATGATTTGCGCCCCATTCGCTGCCAGTGCCAGACCGCCGCCTTTCAGCGAATCAAGATGACGGCGCAGCGTATTGATCTGATCAATACGCGCGCCATTGCCCAATAGAGTGGATGTGAGGGACTGCAATTCGGAAAGGGAAATGATGGGAGCAGCCATCAAGGCTGAGCCGCCGCCAGAGATAAGACATATCAGCAGATCATCGCGTGTAAGCTGCGAAACGAATCTGAGCGCGGCACGCCCAGCCGTGAGGCTGTCTTCACCCGGGATCGGATGATTTCCTTCGATAATAGTGACAGGTTTGAAGTCAAGGGGAGATGCGTGTTTGGTGATGATGAGGCTGTCAGTCAACTGGACAGACTCTGCTAAGGCTGAGGTCATCGCGCAGGCTGCTTTTCCCAGCCCAAAAGCATAAACGCGTTTTGCAGAAGGAAGCTGTATCTTTTGCAGGTAGTTTTTTACTGCTTCGCCCGAGTGTATGGATTGAAATGCAGAGGATATAATGCGCGCAATGGAATCTCCGCGCGGGTGGAAACGAATCGATGAAGTGAAAAAACGCTCTGGGGGGAACATACTGATAGTATAGCCAAATATTGGCAAAAAAATACAGCAGAGATACGAATGCTGCGCGATAAAATCTCGCAGGCTTTTGCGCAAGGAAAGGATATCAAACCGGAGTTCTCATAACATTGAGAACTCCGGTTTGATTTTAGCTATTTCAATTCCTTCTTCCGCAGCTCAGCCGCCGCTTTATTTAATTCGTCAGCATTCCTCTGGATCTTCTTGATCGCCGCCACTGCATCATCCACGCCTTTCGGACCAGCGCGGAATATGTTTTCGTCGAGCCAGACGGCTTCA
>CAIWRB010000297.1 GCA_903914955.1 uncultured Chloroflexota bacterium
ACCTTAGAATAGCTGAAGAAGATGCTGATGATTTGCTTATGAAATATTTCAGCACATTTGGCATCGCTGAAGGAGACTTTGACTTCTCACGCTATTTCCCATCTGAAGGGTTATGGTTACTTCCCCGATTCAGAAAAGCCAAAAATCCTATACCAATCTCTTTGGGAATGTTAGAACTAGCTGCCAGAATACATCTGTGGGATACAAAAGTTCTTGAGGAAGCCTATATGAACAACAATTATGACTACTCGCCTGAACGGTTGTTGAAAAATGACTGAAAGCAAACTCGACACAACCCGCCGTATCCGCGCCGAACTGGTGGAACGTTGGCCAGCCCTGTTCAACGAAGGGAAGCCGGTGCCTTTAGCCATTGGTATCAGGAAGACCCTGCTGGCGGCAATGCCCAAGGTCACAGACGAGCTAATCGGGCGCGTCTTGCGCAGTTGGTGCTTCCGTCCCCAGTATCTCGCGGCACTGACAGCCGGTGCCGACCGCCACGGACTGGAAGGCATCGTCGGCACGGTGTCGGAGGAGGCGGCAAACTTGGCGGCGGAACAATTGCATACATTGCAAACCCATCTGGCGGAGAAAGCCAAAGCCAAGCGCGAAGCCGTGCAAATCGAAGAGGCAAGGCAAGCCGAAGCCAAAAAGAAGAAAGCGGAACAGGCGGAACCCCCAAAGACCAAGCCGCCCGCGCCGCCATCCAAGCCAAAGCCCACACCGCCCGCCATGCCAAAAGCCGCTCCAGTGGAGCCGCCAAAACCCTCCGGGCCGGTTATCGTGGTGAAAAAGCGTAGGTTGCCGCCGACGAGTTAAAGCCTAGATTGTTCTAAATATGAACACAAACAGTCAAAATCATTTGTACGGACAAGGAAAAACAATGCCAGAGTTATCATTGCAACAAGCAATATTTCGCGGTACATCGGAGTTAAACAGCAACGGTCTGACGTTTGCCCCCAATCCGATTGCCCTTGCCAATGATTTTGAATTTTCGTCAAACTATAGTGGTGCTATCGCACTCCCCTCCAATAGCAGTAAACAGCCGCGTCATAATGGGTATGAGTTTGTAAAACTCTCGACACCTAATATCAAAATACCCGATACCACTCTTGAAAATTTATGGGAATGCACGAAGGAACATTATGGACTCACCGCATTTGCAGTATTTGCCGGTACCGCGAGCATTCCGATTGACAAGGTGACGCTTGGTTATCGTGTTTGGGAAGGTTCAAGCCGAAATACAAATATTATCAGCCACATAGGAACAAGCTTTTTCCCGCTGACAAGGCTTCCCGCGAAATCATCCGCCGCACGACTGGCGAAGGCTACCTTTGGCACTATTCGTGTATTCGGCATCATTGGGCGAGCCATGCCATTTGTTGCGCTTGGGCTGGCTGTCTTCGATGTGGTGAGCATCGGCTTGTGTGCATATGATGCGCAAAATGGAAAATAAACTTTCAAAAGATGAAGTCATTGCAGCAATCACTGACATTCTTGTCGGTGTGGTTGGATGGATAGAGAAAGATAAGGTTTTACCAACCGCGCACTGCGTACTGGACCTTCATATTAATGGGGACGACCTCTCGATGGTCGCTATGCAAGTTGAAAAGCATTTCAGGATTGAATCAACCCAAGATGAATGGTCTCACATCGGAACAGTCGAACAAGTCGCTGATTTGGTACTAAAGAATTTGCCACAATCGAGGTGATTTCGCTCTCGTATGGAGATTGGGTTTGCTGCGCTTTTTCATTTCTCCTGTCAAAGGGAAAACCAGAGATTAACTTTCCTTCTGGCGTAAAAAATTTTGCCATAATTGCCATTTTCAAGACTAGTGGCCCTTGGCGTTACCGCAAAAGTGTATGGTATTTCTGACAAGCCTATTTGAACAAAAATTATGTCAACTACTCGGACAATAAGCATGACAAGACCCCTGTTTGACGTTGCGTGGGCGGCTTCGCGCCGAATCTATGACCCGGCTAATCCTGGGACAAAAGTTGCAGAAGTGATTGGTGGTAATGTTGCCATTAACATAGTTTCGTCAAAGAAACCGTGGAAAAACACATGCGCGGTTCGGATGAGCTACATTCTTAACCAGTCAAGCGTTCTTGTCCCGGACATACCCGGACAGACTGTATCTGGGGCAGACAAGCGATGGTATTTTCATCGGATAGACGATGTTATAGGTTTCCTCACGCAACGATGGGGCAAGCCTGATCTTATCGTACCTTACCCGCCACATGGTGGAGGCGATCAGCTTGTGGGCAAAAAGGGTGTTGTGCTGTTTGAGGTATCGGGTTGGGTTGACGCTCGTGGTCATGCCACGTTGTGGAATGGCACTACCTGTTACGATCACTGCTTCTTCAATGAATCTGGCGCGGCATATCGCACGGATAGAGCCAACTTCTGGAGTCTGCCATGAACCTGTTTCGCTTGCTGGTAGCTCTGGTTATTTGCGAATCGATTGGTTCGGCTAATGCGTCTGATAAGAAAGATGTGGATCTACCAGAAGTCGCATCACGAACCTATTCACAAAACTACAAAGACATGATGCTGGCTGCTTGTATTGGAACCGCTTACAAGTCAGATGCACATGCAAGCGGAATCAGCAGCGCCA
>CAIWRB010000298.1 GCA_903914955.1 uncultured Chloroflexota bacterium
CTTTGGCTTATTTGATAGGGATAATTCCATATTGACCTACAGTAATGCTGGCCAAAGTCCAATTTATCATATGCCTCTTGGGCAGGAGCCTGTTTTACTTGAGGCGCAGGATATTCCAGTCGGCGTGCTCGTTAAATATGAATACACCTCCCAGAGTCTTAAGCTATCGCACGGGGATGTTTTCATCGTTGCAACAGATGGGATCCCGGAATCGCGGAATACGTTCGATGAAATGTTTGGCTATGACCGTATGAAACACTCCCTGCGGAATTCATGCGCTTCCACAGCAAAAGGAATTGTGGATTCGCTTCTGGTGGATGTTTCTAAATTTTGCGGGTCAAATTTGCAGGATGACGACCGAACCATCCTCGTGATAAAGGTGGACTGAAAAAATGAGATCAGAACCGATCATTGTGCCCGCCACGTACAAGGATATTCGCATTCCGGCCGAGCGTTTGCGGGCCGTGATGCTTGCCGACCTGTTGCCGGAGGATGTCATTCTGGAATGCGAACTGGCCCTTCAGGAACTTCTTACAAATCTGGTTGACCATGCCTACGGGGGTGATGCAGTCAGGACAATCACAATAAACCTGGCCTGCGATGCGACCCGCATGCTGATCGAAACAAGAGATACCGGAAAACCGGCCAGCGTTGATCTGGAAAAAGCAGTAATGCCCGACCCGACAGATCTGGCAGAGGGCGGTTATGGGTTAGCCATTATCAAATCGCTCGTGGATGAAGTGAACTATAAGACCGAAAACGGAATAAATATCTGGCAATTGATCAAGTATTTAAACCGTACCCCAGGAAAAGAGGAAACTCATGGCTCTTGAAATCAGCACCAATGAACAGATTGTCAGGATCGTAACGATCACTTTGCGCGGCAGGTTCGATGCCTTTGAGGCTCCGTCCTTGCGGAAAAAATGTGATGACTACCTTGCAAATGAATTCACACATTTTGTTTTTGACCTTACCGATGTCAGCATGCTGGACTCTGCGGGGCTTGCCGTGCTGGTGAGTGTATTGAAACGATCGAGGTTAAAGAACGGCGATGTCCGGCTTGTCTGGCCGGAGGCGGATGCGGCATCCCGCATTTTGAAGTTAACAAAGTTCGATCAGGTCTTTACCTCCATCGAGCGCTCTGAAATTATCCCACGAGGATTTTGAAAAAAAGATTCAGCGGAGGTATTAATGACTTGCATTCTTATTGTGGATGATGATTCAAATAATCAACGTGTCTTGAGTTATACATTGAGGAAGGCCGCGTTTGAGATACTGACTGCCTCCAACGGAGAGACTGCCCTAAAACTACTTAATGAATCAGCTGTCGATCTTGCGATCGTGGATTTTGCCATGCCGGTCATGGACGGCATTACGCTGCTCAAGCATATTCGCTCTACAAAAAAATTTGAAAAGCTGCCCGTCATCATCCTTACGGGAAGCGGGGACGATGAAGAGCGGATATTTGCAGAGGGTGTTGGAATTCAAGGATTTTTAAACAAGCCTGCAAGTTCAAAAATGGTTCTGAAAATAGTAAATGACATCCTAAACCCAAATGCAGAAAGTTAAAGGGTTACTAAGTTCGAAGATCGCCTCTGCCAGCGCCCTGCTCATGCTGAGCATGACCGTGGTCAATGCCGGCAATTATGTCTATAACCTTATTATGGGGCGTTGGCTGGGGCCGTCGCTTTTTGCAGATCTTTCGCTGATCGTCACCATGCTGTTGATTGTCACCTTTATCACTGCACCGATCCAGATGACGACCGCACGCTATTCAGCCATTTACAGCGCAGAAGGGGATCTGGATACACTTGCTTCGATCCGACGGTTTATCTGGAGTATCGCAGCGGGATTTGGCCTTCTTTTGACGGTTTTATTCGTCGCATTTGCGCCGTTATTACAGAAATTCTTTCATACCCAATCTGCAATCCCGTTCATTATTTTCGGAACAGCCCTTCCTTTCAGTTTGATGCAGGGAGTTGAGCGGGGCGTCCTGCAGGGGCAGACCCGCTTCAAGATCCTGGCTGTCAGCTACCAGCTTGAGATGTGGACGCGTCTGCTGGTCAGTATTGGCCTGGTGGCACTGGGACTCTCTGTCAGCGGTGCGGTGATCGGCATCAGCTTGTCATTTTTCTTTACCTGGCTGATGGCGAGGCTTGCGGTTCGGGGACTCTTCACAAAAAATACCATATCAAAAGAAGTACGCGCTGAAATCATTGTGTTCGCAATTCCTGTACTGGTTTCACAGGCGGGCCAGATCTTGATCAATAACAGTGACGTGATCTTGGTCAAGCGTTTTTACGAGGCCGGGCAAGCCGGGCAATATGCAGCGCTCGCCTTGATCGGCCGCATCGTTTTTTTTGCGACATGGTCTGTGGTCACCACCATGTTCCCGATCGTGGCCCAAAAGCAAAAAATGGGTGAGCCGCATGCACATCTGCTCTGGCTGTCACTGGGAATCGTCATGGCGGTATCCGCACCGATCGTTCTTTTGACTTTGTTTATCCCGGAAGGGATCGTAAGGATCCTGTTTGGCTCTCAATATCTTGGGATCGCGCCCCTGCTTTGGTTGTACGCCCTCGCCACCTCGCTGTATGCATTGGCAAATGTGATCATCAATTACAGGCTGTCTCTGGGCAAAGGCAGGGAAACGCGCTTTGCCATCGCCGCCGGGCTGGCCCAGGTGATCGGGATCATTCTTTTCCATGAAACATTGGCGCAGGTGGTTTATGTTCAAGTGGTTGTGATGGCGGCCTTGTTTATCAGCTTGCTTTTGTGGAATTTTGTAAATCGGTATTCGGGATCTTCTGTTATCGAGGTGGTTTGAAATCATGCTTGAACTGCTGATCGCAACACATCCTTATGCGGTTTTTGTTTTTGATGCCAACGGCACCATTGTTCGGACGAATCAGTCTGTCACTGATCTGTTTGGCTATACCTCAGAAGAGCTCCACAATAAGCCCCTTTCCATGTTATTAATAAATAAGGATGTTGAGGCTCATGCTGCTCATTTTGATAAATTCACTCGTGATCCGCAAGATCTCCGCCAGATGAGTTCCTATCGTCCGGCGGTTGCAAGACATAAAAACGGTGATGAGTTTCCGATAGATGCCTCCATTGGAAAATGTGTTTTAGATGATCAGGATGCTTATGTTGCGATCATCCATGCAGGCTCGTCCGAGAAAAGGGACGAAAAACAGCTTTATTCAATAGCACTATTTCCATTGGAAAACCCCAGTCCCGTTTTCAGGATCAAGGAGAATGGTGAGATCATTTTCGCCAACGTCAGCGGAGATCGTCTGATTGAAGCTATTGGAAAGAGTGCAAATAATTTTGTCCCCGATGAGTGGATTGAGACTGCACGCCAGGCTCAGTTACACCAAATTCCGCAACAACGGATTTATAAACTAGCAGAACGGTACTATTCCTTTTTCTTTGCTCCAATCAAAATGATGGGATATGTAAATATTTTTTGTCAGGACATCACTAAATGGGAAATTGAGAAGGTTAGGTTTGCCCTCTCAGACGATATTCTAGGTTCAATTGGAAACCTTGTGCTTGTAGCGGATAGGAACGCTGAGATCATATATGTCAGCCCATCGGTTAAGCGGATCATCGGGTATGAGCCTGAGGAAATTCTCGGTCATGGTTGGTGGAAATTAGACAGAGATTCGGGCGGAAGCATGGAATTGGAAATGGACTATATCCGTAAAGCCTCCGCAGGCCTGACCATTGTGGATGAAACGCCACATGAACACCGTATCTTGCATAAAGACGGTACCAGGCGCTGGCTAAGATTGGAAGACACAAAAGGCCCACGCGACTTAATTATCGGCATCGGTACAGATATTACAAGCATAAAAATGGCAGAAGAGGAATTGCAAAATCAACGTGATTTTGCCCAAGCTCTCACATCTCAAATGGGACAGGGTTTGACGGTCACCGATGAAAACGGAAGATTCATATTTGTTAATCCCTTCTATGCACAAATGTTGGGATATGAAGCCCAGGACCTGATCGGGAAGACCCCATTCGATGTAACTTTCCCGGAGGATCATGCTGAATTGCAAAACGCCGGTTCCCTACGCAGGAGTGGAAAAGTCACCACTTACGAAACGAGACTGCAGGCAAGAGATGGTCGTGAGATTTTTGCATTACTCACTGGGGTGCCGCGCCTATCCAATGAGAAATATGTTGGGGCGATCACGGTTGTTACAGACCTTACCGAAAGGCGCTTTACAGAGAATATCATGCGTGAATATACAGAAACTATCCAAAAGAATAATGTTGAACTGGTTGAGGCACGCGATCGTGCCTTGGAAGCTTCATATGTAAAAAGCGCTTTTCTTGCCACCATGAGTCATGAAATACGGACCCCGATGAACGCAATTATGGGCATGACAGAACTATTGCTGGATACAGAATTGAATGAGGAACAAAAAGAATTTGCTTCCGTCATCGATAATTCAACAAAAAACCTGCTGGCTGTATTGAATGACATTCTCGACTTTTCAAAAATCGAAGCCGGCAAACTCACGATCATACCGGCGAAATTCAACCTGGCTCAACTTATTCTGGAAAATATCAAACTTTTTCAATCGAATGCTGATACAAAAGAAATTGATCTTTCCGTGTCGATCAATCCAACCATACCCGAAACCCTGGTCGGGGATAGCGGCAGGATAGGTCAAGTACTTCGTAATTTAATCAGTAACGCGATCAAATTCACCAAAGTAAATGGGCGGGTCACGATCACTGTTATGAGTACCCAGATGGCGAATGACCAGGTTCTGGTAACCTTCCACATAATAGACAATGGAGAAGGGCTCCCTAAGAATTTACGCACCAAATTGTTTGAGCCATTTACCCAGGCAGATGTCTCGAGTACTCGCAGGCATGGGGGATCAGGTTTGGGGCTGGCCATCTCGAAGAGGCTGATCGATCTGATGGGCGGTGAGGTCGGATTTGAATCGACCGAAGGATACGGGTCGGATTTCTGGTTTCGTTTGCCTGTAAGAACCGGTCCAACAGAACACGATGCAGACCGCCGATCAGGCGCAGAGCAAGTTCAAATATCTGGTTTGGATTTGTCAACCCAAAAACCGGCTTTGGTAGTCGATGACAGCCTGGTCAATTGCGATCTTTTGACCTTGCAGCTGCTTGAATTCAATCTTGCCGCGAAGACTGCTAGCAGTGGGTGGGAGGCGGTCAAATTAATACAGGGATCTCCGGATGCGTTTTCCCTTATTTTTATGGATATACACATGCCAGAAATGGACGGCTATACCGCAACGGAGATGATCAGAGATTATGAAGTTTTCACCAATCAACACATCCCCATCATAGCGCTGACTGCGGATGCCTTGATAGGCGTCCGCGAGCAATGCCTGTTAGCGGGAATGGATGACTTTATCAGCAAGCCGGCTTCTCTGACCGATATAAAAACGATGCTCTTAAAATGGCTGAAAGAGTCTTAAGTAACGCCATCTACCATTAGAATAAATTCATAAAAAGGTAATATCGCCATGTCAAACTTCATACCCTCCATGCTAACCTTCACACCCGCCATCCGCACTTATGTGTGGGGTGGACAAACACTGCTTTCTTTTGCCGGTCCTGATGTAGTTCAGGACGGCACGCCAATCGCCGAAGTCTGGGCAATTTATGAAGAAAACCCGGTGACTAGCGGAGTTTTTGCGGGACGCGCGCTCGCTGAGTTGGTTCGGGAATACCCGAATGAAATTCTTGGAAAAGTGGTGGTTTCCCGCGGAATTCAACGTTTCCCTCTATTGATTAAATTGCTGGAAAGCGCAAGCTGGCTTTCCCTGCAAGTTCATCCCAATGATGAACAAGCCGTTGAATTGGAAGGTCCCACTTTCATGGGAAAGACAGAAGCCTGGCACATCCTGAAAGCCGCGCCCCACGCCCAATTAATAGCCGGCATCAAGCAAGGTACATCGTTAGAAAACCTGCATGCAGCAATCGGGAACGAGAAGATTCTGGATTTAGTGGAATACCACAATGTTGAGGCGGACGATACGATCTTTATGCCCGCCGGAACCATCCATGCCTTGGGGCCAGGATTATTAGTCTATGAAGTCCAGCAGACCTCTGACTTGACCTATCGGGTTTTCGATTGGAACCGCCCGCTTACAAATGGCAGGGCGCTTCATATTGAAAAATCTATTTCA
>CAIWRB010000299.1 GCA_903914955.1 uncultured Chloroflexota bacterium
AAAGCAACCCGACCAAGCCTGAAAGCCACAAAACACCTAAATTGACAAATTTGCGCTTGAAAACTGGTATCTTGACAGGATTTTCAATTCCTTAACTTGTGACTGATGGTGTAAGCTATAATAACGTCAAATTCAGGAGGTTCCCACATGTCAAATGTTCAAGCATCCAACCATCCTTTGATCGCCCACAAACTTTCACGCTTGCGTGATAAGAATACTGAACCAAAGAAATTCCGTGAACTCGTCCGGGAGATCGCGGGACTTCTTGCCTACGAAGCGACAGCGGATCTACAAATCATTCCCGTTGAAATTGAAACCCCGCTGACGAAAATGCAGGCGCATCAATTAAAAGAAAAGATCGGATTGATCCCCATTCTGCGGGCGGGGCTTGGTATGGTGGAAGGCATTTGGGAACTCATGCCCAGCGCCGAGGTCTGGCACATCGGCTTGTATCGTGACGAACACACATTACAACCTGTGGAGTATTACAACAAACTTCCCATTGACCCGCGTGTATCTGTTTGTTTAATTCTTGACCCGATGCTCGCGACAGGCGGCTCCGCAATTGCAACAGCCGATATTCTCAAAAGATGGGGCGTTAAGAAAATTAAATTTGTGGGCCTGATCGGCGCGCCCGAAGGCATCCAAGCCATGCAGACCGCGCACCCCGATATTGATATTTTTCTTGCCGCGATCGATGACCACTTAAATGAACGCGCCTATATCGTGCCCGGACTCGGCGATGCCGGCGACAGACAATTTGGAACAGGATAAAAATGGAAAACAAAAATGTGTACGATCTGAAGTCTGTAAAACTGCCTTATCTCTCAGGTGGATTATTGCGCATCTTCGCCTCACTTGTCGAAGGTCCGCTCAGTGGATTACTCATACCAAGTTTGTTCGAAAGCGCGGGAATTAACTGGCTGCGCAAACAGGTCATTGACGAAGCGCCGACTCCGCTGCCAATCCACTTCACTGACTCACTCGCTGATAAAGATCTGGCTGTCCCGGAAAAAGAATGGCCGAGAGCAGCCGCAATCTATGCACAAGGATTTCAGTTTGCAACAGTATTTGATTATGCCAAAGCCTATCGCGATGGCAAGACCACGCCCGAAGAAGTAGCCCTTAAATTGTTGGATGCGATCGAAGCCAGCGATTCCTCCACGCCGCCTTTGAGAGCCATGATCGCCGTTAACCGCAACGATGTGATTAGACAGGCACGCGAAGCAACGGAACGAATCAAAGCGGGTAAACCCCTCAGCATCTTTGACGGGGTACCTGTCGCAGTCAAAGATGAAGTGGATATGGTGCCCTACCCCACAACTGTCGGCACATCTTTCCTCGGCAAATCCCCTGCGAAAGAAGATGCGACCATTGTGGCGCGAATGCGCGCAGCTGGCGCATTGCTGATCGGCAAAGCCAACATGCACGAGATCGGCATCAATGTGACGGGATTAAATCCACATCACGGCACAACACGCAACCCATACAATACAGATCATTTCACAGGCGGAAGTTCCAGCGGATCAGCGACAGCTGTGGCGGCGGGGCTTGTGCCCGTTGCCGTCAGCGCGGATGGCGGCGGATCAATTCGCGTCCCCGCTTCATTCTGCGGAGTGTTCGGATTGAAATCCACTTTTGGACGAGTCAGCGAGTATGGCGCGGCGCCGTTATGCTGGAGCGTCGCTCATCTCGGGCCGATAGCTGCTACCGCCACAGACACAGCTTTAGCCTACGCTGTCATGGCTGGCCCCGACCTGCGTGACCCAAACACATTGCATCAACCATTGCCTTCGCTTGAGAATTGGGATCAACTTAATTTAAATGGATTAAAACTCGGCGTCTATAAACAATGGTTCCAACACGCAGATGCGGAAGTTGTGGCGGCTTGCGATACCATGCTCAGGCGGTTCGAAGATATGGGCGCCGAGATCGTCGAGATCACAGTCCCTGATCTGGAGTTGAACCGCATCGC
>CAIWRB010000300.1 GCA_903914955.1 uncultured Chloroflexota bacterium
AAAAAAGAGGGCTCCAAGTTTGGAGCCCTCTTTTTATTTGTTACTATCTTACGCAATCTGCGGCGTGCCGCTCTTCTTCTTACCCAAAGGTGCAGGGAAGAGCACTTCAAATTCTTCGCGATTGATCGATTCAACTTCGAGAAGTTTCTTGGCAATAATATCCAACTGCTTGTGATATTTCTTGACCAGAGCCTTGGCTTGTTTATATGCGTCTTCCACAATCTTGCGGACTTCGCGATCGATCTGCTCGGCGACAGCTTCGGAATAATCTCGTTGTTCCGAAATCTCGCGTCCGAGGAAGATCATCTCTTCTTTTTGTCCGTAGGTCATGGTGCCCATTTCGACGCTCATACCAAGGCGTGTGACCATGGCACGCGCCATGCGAGTCACCTGCTCAATGTCATTGGATGCACCAGAAGTAATATCATCAAAGATCAATTCTTCAGCGGCGCGGCCACCGAGTGCCATAGCCAGCGTGGCAAGCATTTTCTTGCGTGACATGAGGATACGGTCTTCATCGGGACGGAACCAGGTTACGCCGCCAGCCTGCCCACGGCCGACGATGGTCACTTTTTGCACGGGGTCTGCTTCAGCGATTGCATTTGCTACTATTGCATGACCCGCTTCATGGTAGGCAATGATGCGCTTCTCTTCATCAGAGATAAGCCGTGATTTACGTTCAGGTCCCATCACAACGCGCTCGATGGCTTCTTCCAATTCCGATTGGCCGATGGATTTCTTATTACGGCGCGCGGCTAAAATAGCGCCTTCATTAACCAGATTCTCCAGATCGGCACCCACGAAACCAGGCGTACCGCGCGCGATCGTCGCAAGATCAGCGGATGGGTCCAATGGCTTACCTTTGACGTGTACTTTGAGAATGGCTTCGCGTCCCTTTACATCTGGGCGATCCAAAGTTACGCGGCGGTCAAAGCGACCGGGGCGCAGCAGTGCAGGGTCAAGAATATCGGGGCGGTTTGTGGCGGCGATAATGATCACGTTCGTATCAGTGTCGAAACCGTCCATTTCAACGAGCATTTGATTTAGGGTCTGCTCGCGTTCATCGTGCGAACCGCCGAGTCCTGCTCCGCGTTGACGACCGACGGCATCAATTTCATCTACAAAAATGATGCAAGGCGAATGTCGTTTGGCTTGCTCGAAAAGATCGCGCACGCGGCTCGCGCCAACACCCACAAACATCTCAACGAATTCAGAACCGGAAATGGAAAAGAAAGGCACGCCCGCTTCGCCAGAGACTGCTTTCGCCAAAAGAGTTTTACCAGTTCCAGGAGGGCCAACCAGCAAAACGCCTTTCGGAATACGCGCGCCAAGTTGAATAAACTTCTGCGGCTCCTTGAGAAACTCGACAATTTCTGCCAGTTCTTGTTTTGATTCTTCCACACCTGCCACATCCGCAAATGTGACGGTAGGATGTTCACCGCTAAACATACGGGCGCGGCTCTTACCGAAGGACATCGCCGCGTTATTGCTGCCTTGCGCCTGGCGGAAGATAAACCAAAGCACGCCACCCATGAACAAAATAGGCAGAAGGTACAATGCACCGCTTAACACACCTCCCCATACAGAAGGCGCGCGAACTTCGATGATGACATTTTCAGGGGCAAGTTGCTCTTTTGTAACGCCAAGACTAATGAGCTGATCTACCAAAGTAGCATTAGCCTCTTTACGAGATGCAACGCCTTGTTCTTCTGTACCATTGGTATTAACCACGGTAATGGTGTCATCGCTCTCAATGATAATTCGAGCAACCTTACCATTCTGCACGGCTTGAGCCACTTCATTAATGGTAAGTGGTTTTACCGTACTGGTATTATCGCGGAAGGCCATAAAAAGCATGGCGCCGATAGCAACGATCAGAAGGAAATACACAATAAACGATTGACTACGGGAATTCACGGAATCCTCCAAATTTTGACTTGCGCCTGGATTATACCAAGCCAACCCTATAGACGACATGTATAATGGAAAGTTATACGATTCTCTAATACGGCTCTTTTCCACGGGAAAACTGCCGGCAAAAACAATCAGGCTTGATTCTAGCCGTGAAAGGACAACCTATGTTACGATTACACCAAGCTTTCTTATTCAAACTACCTGGCGTTATAGAGAAACGCAATAACAAAACAGGGGTTACTAATAAGAACAGCCTTTTATTGGTCGCTTATACTTAATAAAAAAACTGGAGCGTTAATGAATCTACCAAAATTAATTCAAGGCGGCATGGGCGTAGCCATCTCAGATTGGCGGCTTGCAAAAACAGTTTCGCAGTTGGGTCAGCTGGGCGTCGTTTCAGGGACAGGCATTAGCCGTGTCTTAGCCAGCCGTCTCATGGATGGTGATCTAAGCGGAAACGTACGCCGCGCACTGGCAAATTTTTCGATGCCTGAACCAGTGCAAAACATCATCAACCGTTATTACACCCCCGGCGGAAAAAAACCAGAAGCGCCCTACAAAACCCCTGCGGCTTATAGTATCCGGCCGCCGAAATTCCTCGATCAAATCACAGCCATCGCCAATTACGTTGAAGTCTTTCTTGCCAAAGAAGGGCACTCCGGTATTGTTGGGATCAATCTGTTGGAAAAAGTTCAAATGCCAAATCTAGCATCACTCTATGGCGCAATGCTAGCCGGCGTGGACGTAGTTCTGATGGGCGCCGGTATTCCCACTCAGGTAGCCGGCATCCTCGATAAATTGAGCAACCACGAACCAGTCTCATACCGGGTAGATGTACACGGAGCGGACAAAGATGACGATCATCGCATCCACTTTGACCCGGAGGCCGTTTTCCCCGGGATTGCCAAACTTGTCGGGAAACTCAAGCGGCCAAAGTTTTTGCCGATCATCTCTTCGGTAGTATTAGCGCAGGCTCTCATCAAAAGAAGCGAGGGACCGGTAGATGGTTTCGTGATCGAAGGTCCAACCGCTGGAGGTCATAATGCACCTCCGCGCGGTGCGGTCAACTTGAATGAGAAAGGCGAACCGATCTACGGCGATAAGGATGTCGTTGATCTGGAGAAGATGAAACTATTGGGTTTACCTTTCTGGCTGGCTGGCGGATATGGAAACCCCAAACAAGTGCAGGCCGCACTGGATTCTGGCGCGGCAGGTGTTCAAGTAGGGACAGCTTTTTCACTATGTGACGAATCTGGTATGCGGGATGATCTAAAAAAACGCATGCTCCAAAAAGTGCGCAACGAAGAAGCCGAAGTATTCACCAGCCCGCTTGTTTCACCGACTGGTTTCCCGTTCAAAGTTGCTCAACTGGAAGGCACGCTTTCAGAGCCCGAGGCATATCAGGCGCGTAATCGAATTTGCGATCTTGGCTTTCTGCGCATCCTATATAAAAGGGAAGATGGCTCGATCGGCTATCGCTGTGCCGCGGAACCCGTAGATATTTTTGTGAAAAAAGGGGGTGCAGAAGAAGATACTGTTAATCGCTCTTGCCTGTGCAACAACCTGACCGCCACGGCCGGCTTCCCTCAAATCCGCAAAGACGGTTATGAGGAGCAGCCAATCATCACATCCGGCGACGATCTTGTATCTGCGGGACAGTTTATAAAAGAAGGAAAAACTAGTTACTCAGCAGAAGATGTGATCAGATACCTTCTTGGTCCTCTTTTTCAACAAAACAGCCTAACAAGCTCTTAGCCAAACTGGAAAAAAATCCCGTAGAATTTTATCTACGGGATTTTTTTATTCTACTTCAAAACCAGTTCGACCGGACAGTGATCAGATCCAATCACCTTTTCATGAATGATCACATCTATGACTCGTGGGACAAGATTTTTTGAAACGAGGAAATAATCCAACCGCCAGCCGATACCCCGCTGACGGGCATTGAGGCGATATGTCCACCATGTGTATTCAACTTTTTGGGGATACAAATGACGGTAAATATCCACAAAACCATGCTCCAGAAATCTTTGTACCCACTCGCGCTCTTCGGGCAAAAAACCTGAAGTCTTTGCGTTTGCCTCTGGATTCTTCAAGTCGATCGGCATGTGCGCGGTGTTGAAATCGCCAGTAATTATGATGCTCTCACCTCGTTCATGAAGTGTGTCACATAAATTCAACAAATGAGAATAGAACTCAAGTTTATAATCCACGCGTTCCTGTCCGCGTTGACCATTCGGGAAGTAGATGTTGAATAGCCGGCAACCAGCCCAAACAGTCTGAATGAGACGCCCTTCCACATCAAATTGATCGTTGTTCATACCGATCACGATTTCGTCAGGTTGATCTTTAAAAAAGGTCGCCACTCCACTATAACCAGGGCGCTGTGCAGGGTTCCAGGCGAAAGGCAATTTCAACTGAGCGCGCTGTTCATCGTTTAATTGTTCCGCGCGTGCCTTAACTTCCTGCAAACACAGGGCATCAGGGTGTTGGGCGAAAGCCCAATCTAAAGCACCTTTGCCGAGCGCGGCCCGAATCCCATTAACATTCCAAGTAATGATTTTCATCGGCCAGCCTTTGATCGATTTAGATTCCGTTCGAATGACTTCTTCAATATTTTACTTCTTTGAGGTAATGTTGCTTAATGGTAAACTTACTTTAGCAGACAGGAGATACATGGAAAACATAGCTGTCAAACGAATTCTTTGTATTGAGGATGAGCCGGAGATGATTGATCTTATCCGCCTCATTCTTAGCCGGCGTGGATTTGAAGTGGTTGGCGCATCTGGTGGAGTGGAAGGTGCAAGATTAGTCCGAGAAATACTCCCAGACCTTGTACTCCTCGACTTAATGATGCCTGATATGGATGGTTGGGAAGTATACCAACAAATAAAAGCCAACACAGCCACTCGTAATATTCCGGTGATCGTCGTTACTGCCAAAGCGCAGAACATTGATAAAGTTCTTGGGTTACACATTGCAAAAGTAGACGATTACATAGCCAAGCCCTTCGGTCCGCAGGAATTAATGGATAGCGTCGAAAAAGTACTCAGCCAAAAATCATCTTCCTAAGATCAATATTCGGGCGGCTGAACAGCCGCCTTATTTTATTATTGCGCCATGAGCCGTCCTGTCATTATTCGCAACTTGAACAAAAAAATTCAACAACCTGCGCAGGTAGGATATTGCGATTCGTTTTTGTGTCGCCTACGCGGATTGATGTTTCGCTCCCGCCTCGGGCATGACAAAGGTTTGCTTCTCGTCGAAAAGCAAGATTCACGCCTCGACACTTCCATCCATATGTTTTTTGTCCCATTTGATCTCGCTGTTTTTTGGATCAATTCCGAAATGACTGTTGTGGATAAGATCATCGCCAAATCATGGCGGCCTGCTTACTTTCCCAAAGTAGCCGCAAAGTACACATTGGAGATTCACCCTGATCGCTGGGGGGATTACGAAATCGGAGACAAGGTTGAAATTCAGAATGTATAAACGAGTAATCCTGTTCTTTCTTCTTTTCTCGTCGGTAATAATTTCATCTCGTCCGGTATTCGCCCAGAATTCAACCGGGCCTGTTTATATTGTTCAGGCAGGCGACAGCCTCTCATCCATCGCATCACGGTTCAGCGTGGAACTTTCAGATTTAATGTTTACAAATCAAATTACCGACCCGAACGCACTTGCTGCAGGGCAGCAACTTATCATACCCGGGCTAGAAGGGGTTAGCGGGACACTGACCACCAGAGTAATTAATTTTGGAGACTCGTTTCGTAGCCTGGCCCGCAGTACACAAGTTTCAATAGGATTATTCAAAAAGCTAAATCACATTGTAAGCCCCAGTGAATTCTATGTCGGCGCATCAATGATCGTGCCTGTTGAAGATGGAACACAACCGTTTCATTCACGCACCACACCCGCTATAGGCGAATCGATATTGGAATTGGCGGTAAAACATAACACAGATATATGGACCCTATCTCAGCGCAACAATCTTCGAGGTTCATGGGACGGCCTGCCCGGCGATACTATATTAGTTCCTGGCGATGAAAGTGAACAAGCCGTAACAGGACTACCTTCCGATATTACCTCTGCAGAAATACAAGGCCTGCCGATAAAGCAGGGTGGAACAGCTGTTATAAAGGTCAAGACGATCCCCGGTGTAACACTTGGGGGAATCCTTGTTGATCACCAACTTCACTTCTTTCCTGATGTAAATGGAACCCAGATCGCGTTACAGGGAGTTCATGCATTAATCGAACCAGGAATATATTCCGTACGGTTGGACGCCACACTTCCAGATGGCAGCGCACAATCTTATGAACAGTCTATTCTGATCACCTCAGGAAATTATCTTACTGGTGAAAGCCTGCCCGTGGATCCATCATTGATCGACCCCGCTGTGACAGAACCCGAGCAGCAACAATTAGAAAGTTTGACTCTGCCATCTACTCCAACAAAATACTGGGAGAATCTGTTTACATCTCCTGCCAGCACTTATGCAGATTCTACCTACCCCACTTCATACTATGGAACCAGCCGGGTTTATATTGGACAAGGAACAGATCTAAAAATAAACTGGTGGCATACCGGCGTGGATTTCGGCGGCGGAACAGGTCTGCCTATCAGCGCCCCGGGAGCCGGAAAAGTTGTCTTTGCAGGATTTTTAACAGTGCGCGGGAATGCAACGATCATTGACCACGGTTGGGGCGTCTATAGTGGTTTTTGGCATCAATCTGAAATAGATGTTCAGGTTGGTGACATTGTTGGGCAGGGTCAGGTCATCGGGTTGGTCGGTGGAACTGGTCGAGTTACAGGCCCGCACCTTCATTGGGAATTATGGGTTAATAACATACAGGTTGACCCGCTTGATTGGTTAATTCAAACATACCCATAAATAGATTTATAGGATTTTAAATTCATGAGCAACCTTGTAAATTTTTTGAAACAAAGCGATATTTTTTATCAATTCACACCAACTCAACTTGAATTGGTGGCGAGCCTGTGTCAGGAAGTTGTTTTTAATGCCCATGAAATAATTTTTCATGAAAATAGCGGAAGCAAGGAATTGTATGTGATAGCCCAAGGAGAAGTGGACATTTTGATCAACCGCGGCGCAGCCGGAGATACCGACAAACAAGAGACAACAGTGGCATTGCTACGAAGAGGTCAATCTTTTGGCGAAGTAGCCTTGGTGGATGAAGGACTTCGGTCGGCTTCAGCATGTGCGGTGCAAAATGACACCCGATTAATTGTCATACAACGCGACAAGCTGATCATGTTATGCGAAACATATCCGCAATTGGGCTATCATTTGATGTATAATCTCGCAGCAGATCTTGCCATGAAAATCCGAAATACCGATATGCGTATTTGAGAACAAATATTTTTACAAACCCAATAAAATATATATTGACGGATCAATCCTTTCTTAATGGCTTTTCGAGCTATCGCCATGGCTTTATAAAATCTAAAGAATCTCATGGAAAACACTTGACCTGTGACAAAAATCCCCTTATTATTACGTCTTATTAATTATAGAGCACCGCGCAAAATAGAGGTTTATAAAGTAGTGGTTTAGTGAAAGCTGGGAAAATCCAAATTGATAGGGTTTTTTCGGGCTTTCTTTGTATAAGGACCTAATTTGACCATAGAGGAGGTGAGGCTGACATTGAAAGCATTGTCCGCTGTTTGTTGTATCCCGCGCTTGCGGGAATTTGATTTCACAATATAATTTTGGAGGAGTAAGAAAAATGAATAAGCGTTTGTTCGCATTACTATCCGTGTTGGTTCTCGCCAGCATGATGCTCGCCGCTTGCGGTGCACCAGCTCCGGCTGCCACTGAAGCCCCCGCCGCTCCCGCCGCTACCGAAGCGCCTGTCGTCGCTACCGAAGCTCCAGTTGCCGCTTTTCAATGCACCGACGCGATCGGTTGCGTAGATATCGCACCGGGCGAACCTGTACACATCGCCTATTGGGGTGTTCTCTCCGGCCCTGACAGCTCACTTGGCGAAGACTCCAAGCGTGGCGTTGAAATCGCCATTGACGACATGGGCGGTAAGTTCCAGGGTCATGATATTCTTTTGACCACTGAAGATGCAGGCTGCACACCTGAAGGTGGCGCCACTGCCGCGACCAAACTCGCGACTGACACATCGATTGTAGGCCTGATCGGTTCCAGCTGCTCGGATGAGACCGTTGGCGGTATCGCAACACTCACCAATGCAGGCCTGACCACCATCTCCCCATCCAATACCCGACCGGTTTTGACCAGCCCAGATCGCGGCCCAGACTATGCAGGTTACTTGCGCACCGCTCATAGCGATGCCTTCCAAGGCAAAGCCGTGGCTGAGTTCGCCTATAACTTTCTCAAGGTTACCAAAGCCGCAACCCTGCACGATGGTTCGACCTATGCCCAGGCTCTTCAACAGGTTTTCGCCGATGAGTTCGTAAAACTCGGCGGAACGATCGTTGCTCAGGAAGCTGTCGCTAAGGATGCGACTGATATGAAGCCTGTACTTACCACCATTGCCGCGGCTAAACCTGAATTCCTTTACTACCCAGTATTTGTAGCCGTGGGCGGTTACGTCACCGCTCAGATCCGCGATGTTGCTGGTCTTGAAAATGTTAAGATCGCCGGTTCAGACGGTATCTTTACAGCTGACCTGCTCAAAGGCGGCGGCGAGAACACAAAGGGCATGTATCTTTCCAGCCCTGACTTCAGCGCCTTCACCGGCGACTATGCTGGCTTCATTGCGAAGCATACCGCCAAATATGGTGGTACAACACTCTCCACCTTCCATGCTCATGCTTATGATGCCGCCAATATCCTATTTGCGGCTCTTGGAAAAGTAGCTGTTGCAGATGCAGACGGCACACTCCATGTTGGACGTCAGGCTCTCCGTGACGCCATTTACGCCACAAAAGATTTCAAGGGCATCACAGGCACCCTCTCCTGCTCTCCCTCAGGTGATTGCGGCGCTCCCGTCATCGCGGTTTACGAGATCATGAACTCCGATCCGGCCTCCTGGAATCCTTCAGACGCGACCAACCCGAATCCGAAGAAAATCTTCCCGTAGTTTGTAAGTTAATAAAGTAAGTCAAAATGATGAGGCAGACAAATGTCTGCCTCATCATTAACACCTCTCAATTTCAAGGAGGCAGTCCATGCGCACGAGTTTTGGCGAACGATTATTAGATCTGGCAGTTAATGGTTTCCTTTGGGGATTTCGTATTTTAATCGTTGTAATCGTAGTACTAGGCACATTCTTAACGATCCGCGCCGGCAAATACACTAGTGAACAGTGGATTGATTTTGTAGTTTTTGGAATCTCTCAAGGCAGCATTTATGCTCTGATAGCGCTTGGATATACAATGGTTTATGGTATCTTGCGCATGATCAATTTTGCTCACGGCGAAATTTTCATGAGCGGGGCTTTCGGCGGCTATTTCATCGCGACCTGGCTGACCGGTATCGGTTTTATGGATAAATACCCCGTATTTGGTTTAATAATTTCAATGATGTTCGGCATGCTTGTCTCAACCTTAATTGCCTTGTTGGTCGAACGCATTGCATATCGTCCCTTGCGCGGAGCGCCGCGTCTTGTGCCATTAATTAGCGCGATCGGTGCTTCATTTTTTCTGCAATATACATTCCGCGGTTTTTTTGGTCCCGGTGTTTATGCCTACCCCAGCATGAAAGCGCTGGATGGTGAATGGATTTTTTTTGGTATCGGAATCCTTAAAGTTCAGATCGTTGTCACGATTGCCGCAGTAGTGATGATGAGCATTTTATACTCCATCGTCATGTTCACGAAAATCGGCAAAGCCATGCGGGCTGTTTCCGAAAATAAAGATGTTGCCGCGTTGATGGGAATTGATGTCAATCGCATTATTGTGACCACATTTGCGTTAGGCGCTGCGATGGCAGGTGCGGCGGGCGTGCTATATGCATTGACCTATCGTCAGGTTAACTTCTTTACAGGCTTCACTCCGGGCATTAAGGCATTTACCGCCGCTGTATTAGGAGGAATTGGCAACATACCGGGCGCCATGGTGGGCGGGCTTGTTCTTGGGATCGTCGAATCTGTAGGCCCCGCCCTTTTCCTCGATAGCATCGGCATTCCCCGTCCGTATCAACTCAAAGACGCGATTGCCTACATCATGCTGGTGATGATCCTGCTCTTCCGCCCATCTGGTATTCTGGGCGAACGCGTTTCCAAGAAGGCTTAACAGGGTAAAAATGATGATAAAAAAAGAAAATCTCATCTGGATTGCCATCAAAACCGGTCTGCTCAGCGGTGTTATTGCAATATTTCTTTGCCTGATTGGTATGATAGAAGTATTTAGCAAACGTGATGTAATCGAACATATCATCACGCTGGGAGATTTTATACTTCTGGTCTCAGCTGTTTCTGCAGGAATAATTGCTGCGCGAGCGGCCTCAAACCCGGATCAAGAAAAACAACCCCTCAAAAACTATCTCGCGGGGGCACTTGCAGGACTAACCACTGGTATATTGATCATCGCGTTTATTGGACTAAGCCAGACGATCAACCTGCGCAGTGTATTTCTAAGCGCATCACCCTCGCTATTTAAACTGCTCACATTCAAAGGCGGAACAAGTTGGATATGGATATATCCTTCGATCGGTTTAGCATCAGGTCTACTGGGGACGACCTTGTTTCTCCTGCCTGAAAAATTCCGCCAGCCCATCACGCGCGCGATCTTCATTACTTTTTTAATGGCGCTATTCTCAGGTCTTTTCCGCGTGATTATGATCAACCGCGCAGGCAGTATCGCCAAATTAGCAAAATACCTGTTTGGACAAACCGGCCTTACCCTAAGCGGCGCGACCATATTCTTTGTCGCTATTATTGCTATTTCCATGTTTTGGACTGCTCGATCCAAAAACCTTCAGGAAGGTTTTTCTCGTATTCCTAAAGCAGGCCAAACCAGTCTACGAGTGGCATTATATGTCTTGCTTGCATATGTGGTAATTATGTTACCTCAGGTATCCGGGCCATTCATCGCTCAGGTCGTCGTTATCGTCAGTCTATATGCCCTGATGGGACTTGGACTCAATATTACACTTGGATTTGCAGGTCTGCTGGATCTTGGTTTCGTGGCATTCTTCGCAGTCGGCGCCTATACAGTTGGTTTGCTCACATCCTACGGCATATTTGGATTACAACATATCCCCTTCTGGGTAGCAGTACCGATTGCAGTTTTAGTTGCAATGATGTTTGGAGCATTTCTTGGCTTGCCTGTACTCGGCGTACGCGGTGACTACCTGGCAATTGCCACACTAGGCTTCGGAGAAATTGTCCGCTTGCTCGCTGGATCAGATTTCCTGGCACCATTCTTCGGTGGCCCACAAGGTATCATCGGCATTCAAAAACCATGCCTTGGCACGCTAGGGGAATTTTTAAAAGTAGACGTGCCGCGAATCTGTAATGGCATAGAGTTCGGAGGCCCGAAAGAAATTTACTATCTTGCCGTCGCTAGCGCAATATTGGTCGCTTTTATTGCATTGCGATTACAAAAATCACGGCTGGGCCGCGCGTGGATGGCTATTCGCGAAGATGAAGATGTGGCAGAAGCTCTTGGTATCAACTTGATCCAGACAAAATTGCTTGCATACATGCTCGGCGCGGCATTTGCCGGGTTGGGAGGTGCAATTTTTACTGTATTGGTTGGTTCCATATTTGCCACCAGTATGCAGTTGATCGTTTCCATCAATGTTGTCGCTCTGATCATTGTCGGTGGGATGGGAAGTATTCCCGGCGTAATCGTCGGCGCCATCGCCTTGATCGGTATGCCTGAGCTTCTCCGTGAAGTTTCAGAATATCGCTTCCTGTTCTACGGGGCAGCTTTAATTATGATGATGCTTGCCAAGCCAGAAGGTTTATGGCCGTCTCAAGCCACACTTCGGGAATTACATCATGAAGATCCTGGCGAAGATTTAGATGTAGCGTCGTCACAGGCAAAGGCATAGAGAGGTCTCAATGGCTATTATCTTATCCGCAAAAAAAGTCATCAAACGCTTCGGCGGCCTGGTTGCTGTCAACTCGGTGGATTTTGACATACCAGAAAAATCCATCGTCAGCATTATCGGACCCAACGGCGCAGGCAAGACCACGTTCTTCAATATGATCACAGGTTTTGGAAAGATCGACGAAGGGGAAATTTCCTTCGAAGGAACCCCCATTCACCGCTTGCGACCTGACCAGATCACAAATCGCGGCATCTCTCGCACGTATCAGAATATCCGCTTGTTTCCAGACATGACTGCGCTTGAGAATATCCTGGTTGGCCAGCATCTATTCTTACACTCAAGTTGGATCAGCGCTGTACTCGGCACACCCAGAGTTCGCGCAGAGGAACAAATGGCTCTGGAGGAAGCGCAAAGATTGCTAAATTTTGTTAACCTAAAAGGAAAAGGAGATATGCTCGCCCGCAATCTGCCTTATGGTGCGCAGCGACGGCTTGAAATTGCCCGCGCGCTCGCGACCAAACCCAAATTATTGTTGCTGGATGAACCCTCTGCGGGCATGAACCCTCGCGAAACAGAAGATCTGACAGAGTTCATTCACCGCATCCGCGATGATCTCGGTATCGCGATCCTGCTCATCGAACATCACATGCGCGTTGTGATGGGTATTTCCGAGCGCATCACCGTACTCGATTACGGTGAGAAGATCGCAGAAGGCACTCCATCCGAAATCCAGAGCAATCCGCGCGTGATTGAAGCGTATCTCGGCCGCGGGGCTGCCACTGAGGGTATGGCAAATGCCCATGAGCGTTATTCAGACAATAAGACCGAAACACCATCACAGTAGGCCAAAATGAGCATATTAAATATTGAAAACGTTCACACCTACTACGGCAACATTCACGCCCTAAAAGGTATAAACATTAACATCGAGAAGGGTGAAATTGTGACCCTGATCGGAGGCAATGGCGCCGGAAAAACAACCACCCTTCGAACTATTTCAGGTTTGTTAAAACCACGAGAAGGAAGCGTCAGCTTGAACGGCGAGGATATCCTGAAATATCAAGCCCATGAGATTGTCTACAAAGGCATCTCGATGGTACCGGAGGGACGCGGCGTATTTGCCCGCCTGACAGTGTTGGAAAACCTTGAAATGGGTGCGTTCAGCCGTAACAGCAAGGAAGAAGTAACCCGCAACATGAATAGGGTATTTACACTCTTCCCTCGCCTAAAGGAACGTCGGACGCAGGTAGCTGGCACACTCTCCGGCGGCGAACAACAAATGCTCGCGACTGGGCGTGGTCTAATGTCGAACCCAACCATTCTTCTAATGGATGAACCCTCCATGGGACTTGCTCCTGTTTTAGTGGAATTGATCTTTGATACCATCCAGCAGATCAACAAGGAAGGTACGACGATCATGTTGGTAGAACAAAACGCCTTAATGGCTTTGACCATTGCCGATCGCGGCTACGTTCTACAAACCGGTGAAATCATTCTCAGCGACACCGCAGAAAATCTGAAGAAAAACCCCACCGTACAAAAAGCGTATCTGGGCATGGAATAGAAATAGCTAACGAAATAGTCTAAGCGCAGAGGTAAAATATTATCTCTGCGCTTTTGATTGCCTGGAGGATTCAATGCTGATACTTAATGCCGAGGAAGTTCGCAAAGCCCTTCCCATGCACCAAGCTATAGAGGCGATGAAGCAGGCTTACGCCTCGCTCTCTAGCGGTAAAGCGGAAGTTCCCCTGAGAACACGCCTATCTATTTCTCCTCATGAAGCGGTAAGCCTGTTCATGCCCGCATATCTTCAAACGAACGAAACCGAAGCGCTGGCAATAAAAGTAGTTTCGATCTTTCCGAATAATCCCGCGCAGGGTCTGGCTCTCATTCAAGCCGCAGTACTTGCTCTGGATCCTGAAACGGGCCGCACCATTGCTCTGCTTGAAGGGGGGATGATCACCGCCATACGCACAGGCGCAGGAAGCGGTGCTGCAATTGACATTTTATCCCGCACGGATAGCCGTGTGGTTGCCATTTTTGGAGCAGGCGCGCAGGGACGTACCCAACTCGAAGCCGCATGCACTGTCCGTAAAATTGAAAAAGTATGGATTTATGACTCAGACACGAAGAGAGCTGAAGCCTTCGCGAAGGAAATGGCGGGGCGAGGCCCAATTCCTGCCGACGTTCAACCTGCAGCTACAAGCCGGGAAGCAGCGGCCGAAGCAGACATCATCTGCACAGCAACAACTTCAACATTCCCCGTATTTATGGATAAAGACGTCAAATCAGGTACCCACATCTCAGCCATTGGATCGTACACTTCCGAAATGCAGGAAGTGCCGGGAGAAACCATCCAACGTGCAAAAGTGATCGTTGATTCACGTTCAGCAGTATTAGCCGAATCTGGCGACTTAATCAAACCGATACAAAGCGGGATGATCAGCGAGTCACATATTTTTGCAGAACTCGGAGAGATCGTGCTAGGCAAAAAAACTGGCAGACAATCCACTGAAGAGATCACGGTTTTCAAATCAGTTGGAGTGGCAGTGCAAGATGCGATGGCCGCGCAGTTGGCACTCAGAAACGCAAAGATCATGAAGCTGGGACAGGACATTCCCTTCTAAATAAAAAGGATAACTCACATGAACGAATTACCAAACACAGCAGACATTGTTATTATCGGGGGCGGAGTGATGGGAGCCAGCGCGGCATACCATCTGGCCAAACGCGGAATGAAACACATCGTTTTGCTCGAAAAAGAGAATTTCTTTGGGCAGGGAGCAACTGGCAGATGCGCGGGCGGAGTACGGTATCAATTTTCAACTGAGATCAATGTAAAACTTTCAATTGAAAGCCTGCCCATGCTCGAAAGATTCAAAGAAGAAATTGGACAGGACGTTAGTTACAAACAATGCGGATATCTTCTGGTTGCCACAAATGAAAAAGATGCCAATACCTTCAAACGCAATGTGGAATTGCAAAACAAACTCGGTGTACCAACCCAACTCCTGAGCGGGGATGAAGTCCGCAAACGCTTGCCACTGATGAAATTTGACGACGCGCTCGCAGGCACGTTCAATCAAAAAGACGGCATCGTTGACCCGAACAGTGTGGTGATGGGATACATCAGCGCGGCGCAAAAAATGGGCGTAAAGGCCCTCACAGATGCGGAAGTGCTTGGGATAACTCTCAGTGGTGATCAAGTTGAAGAGGTGCAAACAACCCTCGGCATAATTAAGACGCGCATGATATTGAACGCAGCGGGACCATGGGCGAGTCCTATAGGCAAAATGGCAGGAGTCCAACTTCCAGTCGTCCCTCTGCGCAGGCAGATGTTTACAACGAGTGCGCTGAAAGAAGTCCCTGCTGATTTTCCATTCGTGATCGATTTTGCAAAATCGCTTTATTTTCATCGTGAGAGTGAAGGCTTGCTGATCGGCATGAGCAATCATAATGAACAGCCTGGCTTTGATCAAAATGTGGATGAAGATTTTGAATTGACAAATCTCGACGCCGCAATTGAGCGAATGCCTGTGGTGGAAAAGGCGCAGCGCGCTTCACATTGGGCGGGATTATATGAAGTAACACCCGACGCGCACCCGATATTTGGTAATACAAATACAAATGGTTTTTTTGTATGCACGGGATTTTCAGGGCATGGGTTTATGCACGGCCCGATCTCAGGAAAATTGATGAGTGAGTTTATTTTGGATGGCAAATTTTCAAGCCTGGATGTTTCGATGCTTGACCTGAAACGCTTCGAGGAAAGCCGTTTGATTCAAGAGTACAATGTAGTTTAACAATTTGCTCAAACCGCCGCCTAAAGCAGATTTTATTTATGACATCCGCAGAAATTATCACCATTGGAACTGAAATATTACTCGGCGAGATCGTGGATACCAACACACGTTATCTTGCGCGCAATTTGCGCGGACTTGGCATTGACCTGTACCGCACGATCACCATCGGCGATAACGAAGAACGCATTGCCGGCGCCATTCGCGAATCAATGGAACGCGCAGATATTGTCATCACCACTGGTGGGCTTGGCCCAACAATAGACGACCCCACACGTGACGCCGTGGCAAAAGCCATGGGCGTGGAAACAGAATTTCGCGAAGACCTCTGGCAACAAGTGGTCGCGACCATCGCGCGCTATGGACGCACGCCATCTGAAAATCAGAAACGGCAGGCGTATGTTCCAAAGGGCGCGCTCGGAATTCTAAATCCTGTTGGCACTGCGCCTTGTTTTATTGTTGAAACACCGCGCAACGCGATCATCTCTTTGCCTGGCGTCCCAAACGAAATGGAACATGTTTTACACGAGTCCATCATTCCCTATTTGCAAAAAAGATTCAACCTTAATGAAATTATAAAAGTTCGGGTATTACATTGCTCGGGTCTCGGCGAAGGCATGATTGACGAAAAAATTTCGGATCTTGAAATGTTAAGCAACCCCACGGTTGGCTTGGCCGCACACACAGGCGTTGTGGATATACGTATCGCCGCGAAGGCAAAAAGCGAAAGTGAAGCGAATATCATGATCGCGGAGATCGAGTCGCAAGTCCGCGAAAGACTCGGGAATGTTGTCTTTGGAGCGGATGAAGATAAACTCGAAGAGGTCACATTGGACCTGATCGCCCGCCGCGGCTGGACTCTAACCGCAGTCGAATCGGGTCTCGATGGGATTCTTGCCCGTAAAATTCCGCACAGCGCATCTTTTCCTAATCTGACAGCTGATGCATTGATGCAAACATTACGCGCCGCCCAAGCAGAATCGCAAGCAGATATCGCCCTGGGTGTTTCTGTTTATTCCGAAGATCGCTCCGCTGAAATGGCCATGATCACACCACTCGGCGAAAAAACACATCATATTACCTATGGCGGGCCCACGCGAAGTCTGCAATACTGGGCTATGAACCTTGCTCTCAACTGGCTGCGGACAAGTGTAGAGGAAATGAAATAATGCCCCCAGCACGCCACAGCAACGATTCTTTCTTGGTGACTGTGGCATGGGCGCTGAATATTGCGGGATTAGCTGGTATCGCGCTCGTGCTGATAGCATATTGGGCATTCCAACCTGCACTCGCCGCGCCACAAAACTCAAATTCCATATCAACTTCCGCCCTGCCTGCAACTTATACACCGAATCCAAATTCGCTTTATTTACCCACGGTCACACCAAATCCACGTTCGACATTGATCGTTGTCCAAACGCAAACGCCTTTTGTGCTCGAAAACAGCACCACGCGCCCAGTCACAATCGGGTATTCGGTTTCAGGTCGGCCGATCGAAGTTTATACATTTGGAAATGGAGAACGACAACGCATGATCGTGGCCGGCATTCACGGCGGCTATGAATGGAATACCATCGCGCTCGCAGATGAATTGATCAAATCTATAAACGATAATCCGTCAATCATTCCATCCGATGTCACACTTTTTGTTCTGCGCAACATGAATCCAGATGGTGATGCCAGGGATCATGGGATCGATGGCCGCGTCAACGATCATGGAGTGGACTTGAATCGCAACTTCCCCACCAATTGGGCTGCAGACTGGGATCGCGAAGGATGTTGGAATTACGGACCAACTACGGGAGGAACTGGTCCAGCCTCCGAACCAGAAACCCGCGCCGTGATGGGATTCCTGCAAAATCATAGAGTTGAAACATTGATCAGTTATCATAGTGCGGCTCTCGGCGTTTTCCCTGGCGGTGAACCCTGGGAGGAAATATCGACCCGATTTGCAAAAGCGCTTGCGAAGGAGACAGGATATCCATTTCCGCCAATAGACACAGGTTGCATATTTACCGGCACACTCGCAGACTATGCCGTGGAGCTAGGCGCAGTCGCCGTAGACATGGAACTATCCACTCATAAATCCACAGACTTCAAAAAAAATGTAAATGCGTTGAAAATATTATTGAATTGGCAAAAATAATATTTGCCATAAATTCGTTGGGCGTTTTTGCAATCGACCACAAATTCTGCGTTCTTAATTAAAATAACAGTCAGCAAGTCGGTCAGACAACAAATAATTTCAGGAGTATGAATGACTCAAAACGTAAATACCCTATTCACGAATGCCATCGTCCTCACAATGGATGGAAAATTAAACCAATATGACCGCGGCGCGGTTGCAGTACGAGATGACATGATCGTTGCTGTCGGCGCGGAATCTGAAATAACAAAAGAATATTCGGCTGACGAAACGATTGATTGCGGCGGCAAAGTACTCATGCCTGGACTTATCAATGCGCACACACATGTCCCCATGACCCTCCTGCGTGGTCTCGCCGATGACCTGCGCCTTGATGTCTGGCTGATGGGTTACATGCTTCCTGTTGAACGTGAATTCGTTACCCCGGAATTTGTTCGGCTTGGAACCTTGCTCGCCTGTGCAGAACAGATTCGCAGCGGCGTGACCACCTTTAACGATATGTACTTCTTCGAGGACGCAATCGCCCAGGCCACAGCAGACGCGGGCATGCGCGCAGTCTGCGGGCAAAGCGTGATGAAATATCCCGCGCCGGATGCCCCCTCATTTGAAGTATCTCTTGCGATGGCGCGTGAATTCATCAAGAAGTGGAAAGGACACCCGCTGATCGTCCCGGCGGTTGCTCCGCATGCTCCCTACTCCACAACACCAGAGATCTTGCGAACATGCGCCAACCTGGCCAGGGAATTCGATGTGCCTTTGCACATTCACATTTCTGAAACTGCGTTTGAGGTCGAAACCATGCGAAACGAACAAGGCATGCCTGTCGTTCCGTATGTTAAAAAACAGGGCGTGCTCGTAGCAAAAGTGATTGCTGCGCATTGCGTCCACATTGACTTTGGCGAAATGAAAACGCTGAAACATGTGAATGCGGGTATCGCCCATAACCCTTCCTCAAATCTAAAACTTGCTTCAGGATTTGCCCCCGTACAAAAAATGCTGGAGACTGGTCTCAACGTGGGTATCGGCACCGATGGTCCCGCATCAAATAATGATCTCGATATGTTTGAAGAAATGCGTCTGGCCTCCTTCGTTGCGAAAGCATCCAGCAATGACCCGACGGTCGTTCCAGCAGCGACTGCGCTCCTGATGGCTACCCGCATGGGGGCGCAAGCGCTCCATATTGGACATTTGACAGGATCGCTCGAAGCAGGCAAACGCGCCGACTTGATATTGGTGGACACATCCCCCGTCCACAATTCTCCACGCTTCCGCCGTGACCCGAACAATGCCTACGCTCAACTGGTATTCGCGTCCAAATCGACAGACGTGACTGATGTGATGGTTAATGGAAAATGGTTGATGCGTGCGCACGAATTGCTCACGTTGAATGAAGCTGAGCTTCTCGGGCAGGCGCGTGAAATTGCGCAGAAGATTGACGCATTCCTGATCGAACGCGAACAATCCATACTTTCAAAATTGATCGCGCTCGGCGGCTCGATGGAACAGGAATCTTTCGAGGTGCAGGTCAAGGTCAAGGTCGCGGAACCAGATCTATTAATTCAGAACATGCAGCGGACTGAGATCGAAATTAACGCATACAAGCATTATCTTCAATATGACGAGTATTACATGTTCGAAGATCCAGCGCAGGGACGGCTACGCTTCCGCGAAGATAATTTGATCAACGAAAAAGGTGATGTTGAGAATGTGCGCTCACGCCTAACATTGCTTGGTCAAAAACGAGAAGGCGAGATCGGACATGACGTGCTGCTTTCACGCAGTCGTTTCCTTGCGCCTGCTGTGCACACATCACGTTTCTATCGCGAATACTTCAAACCAAAACAGGTTATTTCCATTGAAAAAGACCGCCTACGCTGGCATATCAAATATAAAGAAACTGAGTTCTTTATTAATCTCGATCACATGAAAGACCCTGCAAACATGGGATATTTCCTTGAGATCAAAAGCCGAACTTGGAGCCGAAAAGATGCCGATCTTAAAGCAGATTTGGTCAATGAACTGCTAAACCTGCTTGGTCTGGGTGATGCAGAAACAGTTATACAAGATTATATCGAGACCTTGTTACCGCAATAAGACGCGAAACAAAATGGAAACATTCAAAAAAATACTGGCAACGATCTTTGCGATCCTCTTCATCATCACCGCCATTGCTGCGCTCATATTTTTCAACTTTGACCGAAAGGCATTCACCGCAGAGACCTATCAAAAGGGATTTGCAAAAGCAGATTTTTACAATCAACTGCCAGCCATTATCGCACAAGCCATGGCTTCTACAACGAACGAGGAACAACTTCCCATCGTGATGCGCGGGATGAGCACGCAAGCCTGGGATGCGTTCTTTCGATCTTTGTTACCGCAGGATGTTCTAAAAGAGATGGGAGATGATGCATTAAATTCCACCTTTTCTTATTTAAATATGCAGACAGATTCCGCAGAACTTTCATTACAGCCGCTTAAGACAAGCATTGTCAGCGAATCGGGTGCGCAGGCAGTTTTTACACTTTTGAAATCACTGCCAGATTGCACCTTACGCCAGATCGGCCAGATCACAATTGACTTGTTTTCAAGTAGTGAGATCCAATTTTGCAATCCACCTGAGGATCTGTATCCACTTCTAACACCCATCGTGCAAGGTCAAATGCAAATGGCCGCCCTCGCGATCCCCGATCAATTCACCATCGTCAGCGCGCCGCCTGAAAATGATCCACGCCAAAAATTGCAGACTGCTCGAATGCTCATGCGATTAAGTCCATTATTACCGCTTGGATTATTGCTGTTGATGACGATCATTGTTGTCAACTCGCTCAAGAGCTGGCTGGAATGGTGGGGCTTTCCATTCATCATCACGGGTGGATTGGTTAGTCTGATGGGATTCAGTGGCGCGCCTGTGATCGGGGTTATTTTTCAGCGTATCCTTGTGAACAGAATGCCGGCTTTCCTCCCCGCGATCATATTGGATTATGCAGGCAATTTGGCATCTGCGATGGTACAGGCATTACTGAACCCTATTTTATTTCAGGGAATATTCCTTGTTGTTATCGGAGTAGTAATGGTGGCAGGGGTTTACTTTGCTAAGACAAATAATATTTGACAGCTTCAGATCACGGACATCCATTCGCGAGATGTTCTTCAAAGGTAACTGTAAAGGTATGATAGCCTGAGTTATCACACTTCGCCTGAAAATAATAATAGGGGGAAGTTTGGGGAAAAGCGACAGCTTTCAATGCATCCAAACTTGGATTTGAAATTGGCTTGGGCGGCAAGCCTGCGTAAATATAAGTGTTATACGGGGAGTCAATTTTCAGATCGTCGAGGCTGAGCGGATTTGTCCACCAGGTTTGTCCAATCGAATCATAGCCTAGCGCAAATTGTACTGTCGGGTCACTTCCAAGAGTCATTCCAATGTTCAAGCGATTAAGAAACACAGATGTGATCAATGGCATTTCTTCATTTTGAATGGATTCGCGCTCCACGATGGATGCGAGAATGACGGCTTGATTGACGTTCAATCCCTGCGCTGAAAAACCTGAACGCATTTCATCGGTGATATGTAAAGTAAAGTTACGTGCGATGGTTTCGAGTAATTGATCCACGGTGGTGGTGCGCGGCAGAAGATAAGAATCAGGGAGGAAGAATCCTTCCATTGTGGCGGGAGATGCAAAAGCAAGGACTTGCGGCGGAGTCTGCGCGGCGGTGATAAATGCTTCGGGAGAAATATCCAGCCCAGAGGTTGGCAGCGAAGCGGCGATCTCTTCCATCCGCCAACCTGAGAGAATTACAAAGGGTATTTCTTCAGGAGTTGAATCCTGCAATTCGCTTGCGATATCGATCATGGATAGCGCGGGACTGAGGGCATATTCGCCTGCTTGAAGTGTCGTGTCAAGTCCGGTATAAACAAAATAATCGTAAAGAAAGTCTGCCCTGCTAATGATGCTTGATTCTTCAAGGCGGGATGTAACAGAGGCAACTGATTCACCCTGCTCAATGCGAAATGACCGCTCAACGCCGTTTGAATCCAGTGGCGTAATCAACGCATCACCATGCGAAAGCAGTCGCGCTGAATATTCTATTCGGTCAGAAATAGAAAGTAAACGGGCGGGCGGACCATACAAAAGCGATGCTCGCGCGGGGATATAACCAAGCGTGAGAAAAATGCAGGCAATAATTGCGATGATAAAAAGAAAGAAATATATACGGCTCATGAGGAATTAGGGATTCGGGTTGCGATTGGATTCGAGATAGGATTGGAGGATAACGACTGCAGCAAATGCATCCTGATGGCCCGAACGTTTTTTTCTTGAAACGCCAATTTCAATTCGCGCCGAACGCGCATCTTGAGTGCTGAATGATTCATCCCACATTTCAACGGAAAGGTTGGTCTGATTTTTCAATTCATCGGCAAAACGCGCGGCGCGGCGGCCTGCTGGATTCGGGTGTCCTTCTTCGTCAAAAGATTGGCCGATGACGATCAAAGTCACTTTGTTTTGCTCGGCGAGGTCAGCCACTTGCGCTGCATCAACGGCACGCGAAATATGTTCTATTACTTTTAGCGGACTGGCGATTGTGGCGGTCGCATCGCTGAGCGCGAGGCCGATCCGTTTTTCGCCATGGTCAATTGCAAGAATTCGCATTCATTCTCCAAAGAACTCGAAAAAAAATTATTTAATTTCCACAGAAATATTATATGGGATCAATGGAAACCACGGCCACCAGACTGGAACGAGGTCAATGATGGGATCATCGCGCAATGAAAAATTAGAGGCTAATTCTTTTTTTACTGAATTCAATTGATGCCCGCGCACAATTGAAAAAACCTTCATCTTATCCACTTGACGAAGTAATGTGCGGGTCACTTCAAGGTCAAAATGTGTGAGTCCAGATGTGTCCGTTGACGGGTCGGTGAGTATTTTCAATTTCTGTGCTCCAAAAGGTGCAAAGCCGTCGGTTATGGATGTATCCAATGTTGCTGATGTGAGCTGGTCAACATCATCCGCCAGGACATACTGAACGGAATATTCAACCTGCATGTTTAAACTCAGATCCTTACCAGGCTGACCTGCTGCAGGTTCATAAACCTCGTTCACTACTTTCAAAACCTCCAGAGTGTCCGATAACAAAATATCGTTTGGCCCGATCTGCGCGAGCAATTTAGATTCAGCATCGCGACTCAAATTCTCTAAAACAATTTTGCGTAATTTCTCACGGTCAACATCAGTGGCTCCAGTCACTTTTGAATCCGCGCCGCCTGTGATCGGATTCGAGTTGGAGACAGCGATTGAAAGTCCAAGGGGACCATCCACAACAAGCACCGACTCGCCTGGAACGTTTCCACTTGCGCCGGATTGAAGCGCCTCGATCGGCACATCCAAAAATTTATCGAGGCCGGGTTCAAGAAAGGTATCGTGCAGGGTAATAAACTTAATGGGCAATTCAGTCACAGTTGAAACGATCGTGCCAGCGCGAATATTCACCTCAGTCTGACCGAGATTTCTAAACCGTGCAATTCCCTGTGACTTGGATTTCGGAACAGTGATATTACTCGTGACGGCAAAAGACTGTTTGGTATCAACTGTGATCGATAACCCCCGTGCAGGGACCGCACCCGTTACAGACACCGACTTTACAGACTGACTCGCTGTGACTGGGATGATTACGCTTTGGGTCTGCGATTCTGGAAATAAGGTTAACCTCACATGCGGGACAAATAAGCCTGCCACTACCAAAACAGCGATTACTCCCGCTGTAAAAGACAGTATGCGCCCAAGCAGGGATGTCCGCCACGCGTCTTCTTTCTCGTACACAATATCTCGAATCTTCCGCAGGTCACGGCGCGGCGTCTTCGGGATACGCCTGCTTCTCGGACCAGAATCAGGCCACGGATCACGCTGAGCAGCTACTGTCGACTTGAAGACAGGAATTCCCAACGATTCCGCATCCCTCCTGACTTTTGCGCGGCGAGTTACCAATCCCAATTGCGCGCCTAACGAATCTGCGTGTCTATGAAGAACTTTTAGATCAAGCACACGCAGAATTATTTTTTCATATTTGGGCCAGACGAGTAAAATACGCGGCGTCTTTGCCCACGAAAATTTATCGCGGACAGAGATGAGGTCATCGTGAGATTCCAGAGTGATAATTTTTGTTTTCAAAAGTAGTCTACATTATTGATTTTCAGGTCTTTGAATTATATACTGATAGCGCCATCTACGGCGAGCCATATTCATTTCATGAAAAATAGCACTTCCTAATATTGGAGATATTATATATAATATATAATCATGACGTCAACCATAGAAAGAGAACTCAGCCATAAACCACTAAAGGAGGAAATATACGACGCGCTCCATCGTCAGATCATCGCGGGTAAATATGTACCCGGAGACTGGTTACGTCAGGAAGATATCGCCACCCAGATGGGAGTCAGCATGACACCAGTGCGTGAAGCGCTTGACCTGTTGGTTGCTTCGGGCATTGCTGAACGTGTTCCATACCGCGGCGTACGCGTGCGCGAAATGTCGGCAAAAGATGTGGCTGATGCCTACGGGTTGCGGTTGATCCTTGAAGCAATGATCGCTCGGGAAGCCGCGCTGCACATCACGTCTGCGCAGATCGCGAACCTCGAAAAAATAATGGATGAGATGAAAAAACGGGTCAAGTTAAATGAAATGCCGCAGGAAAGACAGCTAAGCCGCGATTTCCATTTATCGATCGCCGAAGCGTCAGACAACGATTTGATGAAAAAACTATATTCCGTTGTTGCGAACGCATTCCCCGATTGGCTGTTGTACGAAGCGATATTCCGCAACCCCGAAATACTTGCAGGCAGTGTATCTCAAACTTACGAGGAACATTCAGCGATCATGAACGCGCTGATCAGGGGTGACGTGGAAAAAGCCGTCCAAACATCCATAGATCATGTTTTGGATTCTGGAAAATGGCTGGAGGATTATCTAAAGATCCCAGCAGAATTATTAAGGGAAAAAGAAAAAGTTGCTATATCATTCATCAAGAGGTCGAAATAGGAGGCTGTATGTCAGAAGAACTGTATAAGGAAATGGCACAAAGCATAATTGACGGGGACTCGGATATCTCCACCGAGCTTGCGAAGAAATCCATCGAGCTGAAAATGCATCCGTTGGAAACCATCACAAAGGGATTTGTGGTGGGCGTGAATTACATCGGCGATCAGTTCGGCTTGGGTGAAGCGTTCCTGCCTGAACTGGTGATGGCTGGCGAGGCGATGAAAGCCGCGATTGCTGTGTTGGAGCCTGAATTGCTCAAACTTGGAGAAACCCGTCAAATGCTGGGACGTGTGGTTCTCGCAACTGTTGAAGGTGACATTCACGAGATCGGCAAGACCCTCGTCGGCACGATGTTGAGCGCCTCTGGGTTTGAAGTCGTTGATCTCGGCGTAGATCAACCCGCCGACAATATTATCGGCAAAGCGCTTGAGATCAACGCTGACATCATCGGTATGAGTGCGCTGTTGACAACAACGATGGTACGTCAACGCGAAGTGATCGAAGAGCTGGACAAGGAAGGCCTGCGCCCACGAATCAAAGTTATGGTTGGCGGCGCACCGATCACCCGTGATTGGGTCACGAAGATCAAAGCCGATGGATATTCTGAAGATGCGATCGGCGCAGTAAAGATTGCTAAGGATTTAGTCGGCAAGGGTGATCAGTAATTTACCTTGAAATGTCAGTACCAATCAGAGAGAGAAGCGAGACATAAATCCTCGGGAGGGAATATGTCTTCTAAAACTATTAAGACCATCAGCAATCCAAAATTAAAACTGGAAGTGTTGACGCAGGAAGAAGTAATAAAAATTCACGAAACGACTTTACAGATCATTGAAAAAGTCGGAGTGAGATTTCCATCCAAACGCGCGCTGGAGATTTGGGAAGCCAACGGCGCAGACGTGAATTATGAAAAAAAGATCGTGCGTGTCAAACCGCACATCATTGAAGATGCACTAAAAAAAGCTCCACCAGCTTATAAACTTGCAGCGCGCGATCCGCAGCAGGATTTGCTGCTCGATGGCAATCACGTAAATCTCGGAACGGATGGCTGTGGAGTGGAAGTAATTGACATCAACACAGGCGAAAAGCGTACATCTTGCCTGCAGGATGTACGCGACATTGCCCGAATAGCAGACGCGACCGAAGAAGTGGCGTTCCATTGGGTTGCTGTCTCTGCTCAAGATGCGCCCGTGGAAGCACGTGGTTTGCATGAATTAAAAGCCGTTTGGGAGAATTCCACCAAACATGTCCAGACCGAGTCTGTTTACAACGTGGAAGAAGCAAAAGCCGCGATTGAGATGGCTGCATTAATCGTAGGCGGCAAAGATAAACTCCGCGAACGACCCGTTCTCTCCCTTATGCAATGCACCGCCCCCCCGTTAGGTCACGATGGCGGGAGTTTGGATGCCGCATTATTAGCTGCAGAATTTGGAATCCCAACCGGATTTATGACCATGGCAGCTTGTGCGACAACTGGCCCAACCACCATGGCTGGAAACCTCGTTGTAGGTAACGCGGAAGTGATCGCAGGAACCGCTCTTTTACAACTCGCGTATCCAGGCGCGCCGGTTTTTTACGCAGCGGCGCAAACAGCCTCCGACCTGCGCACCGGAGCCTACACGGGTGGCGGCCCCGAGGATTTCCTCTTCGGCGCAGCGACCAACATCCTAGCGGATTTTTACAACATTCCACTTTCGATGGGTTCCTTTGCTACAGGCGCGAAAGAACCAAATTGGCAGGCTGGACTTGAAGGTAGTTTATCCACATTCATGGCTAGTATTGTCATGTCGGATATGCTGCTCGGATGCGGATTCTTGCACGGCAGCCGCATCTGGTCTTTTGCAGAGATGATGCTGGACTGTGAAATTTTCTGCATCATCCACAAGATGATGCAGGGTATTGAAGTCAATGATGAAACTCTTGCGATAGATTCAATTGCGGCAGTCGGCCCAGGCGGACATTACCTCGGTCAGAAACATACCCGCAAACACATGCGTGAGTTATTCATGCCGCAATTCATGGATAGACGCCCATATTCTGAATGGGAAACAAAGAAAGATGATGCCCGCGATTGGGCTGTTTCCAAGGCACGCAAGACATTGAAGGAACATCAACCTGATCCATTGGACGAAAATATCAGCAAGGAAATGGATCGAATTATCAAGTCGGTTGAGAAATAAAAGCGTTACAAGTTGAAGGTTCAAAGGTACCAAGTCCCTCACTCAATAAACTTGGTACCTGAAATTTTTATTTCCTCTCTTTCGCCAAAGAGAATCCAACCCCATTAGAGGCTTCTTATGCAACCCAAACTCACACTACTGAGTGATGAAATCATCGCTCGCATTCTTGGAGAAGCCCACGAACTTCTTCTCAAACCTGGCATCAAGGTCCAGAACGCTGAAGCGCGGGAATTGCTCGCCGAAGCTGGAGCAAAGATCGATCCAGAGACACAGGTCGCGCAAATCCCCGCTACACTTGTCTACAAGGCTCTGGAAAGTGTGCCGCGTGATTTCTATTTGTACGATTACGATGGAAACCCTACGGTTCATTACGGTGGAGACTCAGTCCACTTTGACCCAGGCTCTTCGGGTATTACGATCCTCAATCCCGAAACGCTGGAACACGACACCACTGAAACCGAACACCTTATCCGCCTGATAAAAGTTGCCGAGCAACTCCCGCAGTATGACGCTCAATCCACGGCGGTTATTTGCCACGATGTTCCAAAGGAAATCCAGGATTCATATCGGTTATACCTGGCTTTACTATATTCAAAGAAGCCGATCGTCACGGGTGCTTTCACGAACAAGACCGTTCAGGAAATGATCGATATGCTTGTGCTCTTCGAGGGCAGTGCGAAAGCTGCGAGAGAAAAACCGCGCGCCATCTTTGATGTATGCCCAGCGCCGCCATTGATCTGGTCAAATTTCGGCGCAGGAAATTTGATCGCGCTCGCGCGCGCAGGCGTCCCTGCCGAGATTGTTTCCGTTCCGCTATCAGGAGCAGCGGCCCCTGTGACCATGCTCGGCACCGTCACCCAGCACACAGCGGAGTGTTTCGCTGGCATCGTCATCCATCAACTTGCACATCCAGGCTCCCCTATCGTTTGGGGCGGCGCGGCGGCGATCTTTGATATGCGCAAAGGTGCGACTCCAATGGGGGCAGTGGAAACCGCAATGCTCGATTGTTCGTACGCTCAGGTCGCGAAAACACTCAACATGCCCACGCACACGTATCTCGGCGCAACAGATTCAAAACTCGTCGATGCACAAGCCGGGCTTGAAAGTGGAATCTCTGCCATGGTCGGCGCGTTGAGTGGTATCAATATGATCTCTGGTTCAGGCATGCTGGACTTCCTCGCCTGCCATAGCGCAGAAAAACTGGTGCTCGACGCGGAAGGTATCGCAATGGCCAAGCGCATGATCGGTGGTGTAAAACTCCACACCGACACGCTCGCCACAGGTTTTTACGACCACAACATCAATTTCAAAGGCGGCGACTTCCTCAAGCAGAAAGTTACAATGAAACTCTTCCGAGAGGAACAACATTTACCAAGCAGTGTGATTGATCGCGACTCGACCCGAGCCTGGAAAGCCGCAGGCAGCCTGGATGCCTTTGGTAGATGCAAACTCCGCGTGATCGAATTACTCGCATCATACCGGCGCCCTGAAATTGATCCTGAAAAAGAACGGAGACTCTACGCTTTCGTGCTGGATCTCGCAAAAAAGTGCGGCCTCGAAGAGTTACCCAAGCTGGAAGATTTTCACCCCGTTTAATAAATTTCAACTCCAACGGCTGGCGTCGTTGGAGTTTTATCATCCGAAGTCAGAATACTTTGGACTCTATACAGGAGACTTAATATGCAACCCAAGCTATCTTTGCTCAACGAAGAGTTAATCGAACGCATTGTTGAGGAAGCCTATCAATTGATGATGAAACCCGGCATCAAGGTGCAGAATGCCGAAGCAAGGCAACTGCTCGCAGACGCTGGGGCACAAGTGGATGAGGAGACGATGGTCGCTCACATTCCAGCTCAGATCGTCAAGAAGGCATTGGAAACAGTCCCCCGCCAGTTTTTTCTTTATGATTACGATGGCAATCCCACGGTCCAGTACGGAGGCGACGCGGTTCAATTTGACCCTGGTTCATCCGGCATTTCCATTCTCGTCCCGGAAACTCTGGAGCACAAAACAGCCGAAACCGAAGATCTGATCCGCATCATTAAGGTCGCCGAGAGTCTGCCGCAATACGATGCACAATCCACAGCGATCGTTTGCCACGATGTTCCAAAAGATATCCATGATCTGTATCGGTTGTATCTGGTATTGCTTTATTCAAAGAAACCGATCGTCACGGGGGCATTCACGACCAAGACCGTGCACAATATGATCGACATGCTCGCCATCTTCGCGGGCGGGCGGGATAACTTACGTGAACATCCACGCGCAGTATTTGACGCCTGTCCTTCACCTCCTTTGATCTGGTCTAACTTCGGCGCAGGAAATTTGATCACGTTGGCACGCGCCGGTGTCCCAGCCGAGATCGTATCCATGCCTTTGGCTGGCGCTGCGGCTCCGGTAACATTGCTCGGCGCAGTCACACAACATGCGGCGGAATGTTTATCAGGCATCGCGATCCATCAACTCGCCTACGCTGGTTCCCCCATTGTTTGGGGCGGGGCACCTTCCACATTTGACATGCGTAAAGGCGGCACACCATTTGGCTCAGTGGAAACAGCCATGATTGATTCATCCTACGCGCAGGTTGGTAAATCGCTCGGCCTGCCAACTCATGCCTATCTCGGCTCAACCGAATCAAAAATTTTAGACATGCAAGCTGGACTTGAAAGCGGCATGGGGGCAATGATCGGCGCATTGAGTGGTATCAACATGATCTCGGGTTCGGGCATGGTCGATTCACTGCTTTGCCAAAGCCCCGAGAAACTTGTCATCGACGCGGAAGGTATCGCAATGGCACAGCGCATGCTGCAAGGTATGAAGATCCACACCGACACGCTCGCCACAGGTTTTTATGAAGGAGTCAATTTCAAAGGCGGTGACTTCCTTAAACAAAAGATCACCATGCAGCTCTTCCAAAAAGAACAGCACATGCCAGGCAAAGTGATCGATCGAGACTCGATGCGTGGCTGGAAAGAATCTGGTTCAATGGATACATTCACCCGAGCCAGAATCCGTGTGAAGGAAATTCTCGCATCCTACCGCCGGCCTGAACTTGATCCTGCCAAAGAAGCGGAACTCCACGCTTATGTCATGGATCTCGCCAAAGAGGCAGGCCTCGAACAGCTGCCTTTCGTAGAGGAATTTCAACCTGTATGAGCATCCTCAACCTCGCTCAACTTTTACGTGTGCCCCATGTGGACAGCGGCTTAAAATTCGATATTTCACCCAACGGGCAGAGGTTGATTTTCTCTTGGAACAAGACCGGTAAGTGGGAACTTTATGATTTGTCTCTGCGAGGGAGGGAGACCAAAGAAATTCCCAACTCGACAGATGTTTACGTCACAATAGAGAGCCCCCTCCTCGAAATGATGCCACACATGGAAGGCGCAAAATTCTCACCACTATTTTCACCCGATGGCACTCAACTCGCTTACGCTTTGGATATTGATGGCAGCGAGTCTTATCAAATAGTCATCCAAGATCTGCAGACAAACATCGCAACCAACCTGACCCCAAATATTGCTTACGCTCACCAACCTAATTTTTCATGGTCGCCCGACGGAAAAATGCTGGCGGTGCTTTCTGATAAGCACGGGCAATTTGCTTTACACCTGCTCCCCGTCGACGGGACTTCAGGGCGATTGATAAAAAACGTATTCCATCCGTGCTGGGATGTAAAATGGTCGCCGGATGGTCAATGGATCGCAATCGAAGCCGAGTCGACGGCGAGTGATAGAAGTATTTATGTGATGCCAATTAACCGTCCACGAAAAACGGGGAAAAGCAATGTTGCTAAAGTCGCTACTACTCAATTGAAATTGAACGCGCAAAATCCTGCGTGGTCACCAGATTCTAAATTTCTTGCTTTCTCCGGAGAAAATGGAGAGTGGCATGATATTGGATTGTTCAATGTAGATTCCCAGGAAATTACGTGGGTCAATGAATCCGCGGGCGATGACACACAGCCCGCATGGTCGCGGAGCGGGGAATCTATAGGATGGATTCACTCTAATGGCGCAAGAACCAGTTTCCAGTTTAAAAGAGGAAATGGTTCAATTGAAGAGAAAAAAATTGGGGATGGCGTTCACTACTTTCCGCAGTTCACATCTGACAGCATTGTAATTCTATATGAAGATCCTCAGCATCCATGCGACTTGTGGAAAATAAATCTTGAAGATGGTTCAGTAGGTCAATTATCAAATTCAATGCCAGATGAGTTACGAAGCGCCGGGATCATTCAACCGGAGGAAGTGTGGTACGCGGGCAAGGATGGCGCGCAAATTCCCGCGTTGTTGTATCGCGCAAAAAACAGCAAGCGGGCTGTAATCAATATCCATGGCGGGCCTAACTGGTTGTTCCAATTTTTATGGTATCCGATCATGAGCTATATGGTTTCACGCGGCTGGACGGTTCTCGCGCCAAATTATCGTGGCTCATCAGGTTATGGAAAGGTATGGCAAAACGCCAGCCGCTACGATATGGGTGGCGTGGACTGCGATGATTGTGCGGCGGGTGCAAATTATTTAATCGAAAATGGGCTGGCAGACAAAGATAAGATCGGTGTCACAGGCAGAAGCCATGGTGGTTATTTGACAATGACTTGCATGACCGGTTATCCGGAATTATTCGCTGTGGGTTCGGCGGTTGTACCCTTCTTAAATTGGATCAAATCGCATAAAAATTCACGTGAAGATCTGCAGCATTGGAATATTGAAAACATGGGCGACCCGGATGAGAACCATGAGCTATGGATCGCGCGTTCGCCTTATTTCTTTTTGGATAAAATCAACGCGCCCGTGCAAATGATCTGCGGCGGAAATGATGCGCGCTGCCCAGCTTCTGACTCGATCGACGCGCGTGATAAACTTGTCGAACTCGGGAAACAAATAGAGTTGCTACTATACAAAGATGAAGGCCATTCATTTTTGAATACCGAAAATATTATTGATTCAGAAATGAACCGCATGGAATTTTTAGCGAAGGTACTGGGTTGATTCTCACAACATGGAAGGTAAGGAGATTTTATGGGTCAATTGAATTTTCTCTCGGAGGATGATGTCAAGCGAATACATAACGCCACGTTGCGGATCCTGAACGAAGTCGGTTATGTGTGGACACATAAGGAAAGCCTTGAAATCCTAACTGGCGCGGGATGCAAGATAAAAGGCAACCGAGTATATTTTCCACCTGAATTGGTGGAAGACAGTATCCAGAAAGCTGGGAAGCGCACCACCATCCGCGGGCGCGGCGGCATGACAAAAACGCTCGGCGACGGAAATTTATATTTCCACAACCTCGGCGGCGCGCGTGATATTTATGACGCGAAGTCGGGTGATCATCGCATTGCTCAATTGCAGGATGTACGCGACTCGACACGAGTGCTCGATGCGCTTGAAAACTGTAACACCATCACGCCTTTCTTTACGCCGCAGGATGTGCCGGGCGAATTGATGTCACTTGCAATGTACCGCCATGCGCTACCGTTCACCACAAAACCACTTCAGGGTCCCGGTGTACAGTATGGCCCTGAAACTAAATTCGCGGTCCAAATGGCGGAAGTGATCGGGAATCCGAAAGAGGTCTTGACCCTTGCACTTTCTCCTGTTTCCCCGCTCACCATTCCTGACCATGAAGCGGAGGCTGTGATCGAGATCGCGCGCGCGGGAATCGCATTCGGAGCTCTGCCCTGCCCCACTGCAGGCGCGACAGGACCAATGACGATCAGCGGATCCATCGCGCAGCAGAATGCGGAGACTCTGGCGGTAGTGATCCTTGCACAATTGGTAAATCCAGGCTTGCCGATCATTTATTGCGGACGACTTGCCATGATGGAACCGCGACTGGGTTCATCAGTTTGGGGCGGCGTGGAATTGGGTCTCGCCTCGGCAGGAACTGTTCAACTCGGACATCATTATGGGTTCCCGGTCAACGTGTATGGGTTCTCCACAAATGCACATACCATCGATGCCCAGGATGGATTTGAGCGCGGACTGAACGCAGCCATCCCCGCCCTGGCTGGAGCGGATGAACTCTCTGGCATCGGTGAAATGGAAGCGGGTGTGATGGGTTCGTATGCGCAGATGGTTCTGGATAACGAATTGGCATCCAGCATCCTGCGATTAAGGCGCGGTTTCAGCGCGGATGAAGACGCGCTTGGTGTTGACATCATCGCAGCAGTCATGGATGGCTCGCGCAATTTCCTCGGCCAAAAGCATACGATGAAATATCTAAAAGCTGGCGAAGTACAATTGACAAAACTTGCAGAACGAAATTCCTGGGAAACTTGGGAACGGAAAGGGAAGCAGGGAATGGTGGAACGTGCCATTGATGAAGCTGAAAAGCTTTTACGCGAACATCAAGTGGAGCCGCTCGAGCGGCAGCAAGAGCAGGAGCTTGATAAAATCATGGAAGCTGCGGAAAAAGAATTGGTGAAGAAAAGATAACGACATATAAAACTTTGGAGATATTATGTTAAAACAAGCAAATGCAATTTCAGAGGAACTGATCGAATGGCGGCGAGATTTTCACATGCACCCCGAAACGGGATTCGATGTTTACCGCACAGCAGGTATCGTGGCTGATGAGTTGGAGAAAATGGGGTACCGAGTCAAGCGCGGCGTAGGCAAAAGCGGCGTCGTGGCAGACATCGGCGAAGGCGGCAAGATGGTCGCTATCCGCGCGGATATGGATGCGCTTCCCCTTCAAGAGTTGAATGAATCTGAATTCAAATCGCAAAATGATGGAAAGATGCACGCATGCGGACACGACTCTCATACCGCGATGGCATTGGGCGCAGCGCATTTGCTCGCCAAAGAAAAATTCAATGGCCGTGTTCGTTTTCTATTCCAGCCCAGCGAAGAATCCGCAGACGAGGAAGGCAAAAGCGGCGCAGTACGCATGTCTGAAGATGGAGCGATGGAAGGCGTGGATTATGTCATCGCGCAGCATGTTGACCCGGGCCAGCCTGTCGGGACGATCGCCATCAGTTCGGGAGCAGCTTCCGGCGGAGTCGATTCGTGGTTTGGTGTCATCCAGGGAAAAGGAGGGCATGGCGCGTATCCGCATAATACAGTTGACCCATTCTATCTATTAGCCCATATTATTTTTGCGTTGAACGCGATGATCTCTCGCAAACTTGACCCATTTTCTCCGGCAGTGGTCAGTATCGGCTCCATCAATGGCGGTTTTACAGAAAATGTGATTCCGGATAGCATCAAGATCACAGGCACATTACGCTTCACCACGGCGGAGGTGCAAAAACAAATCCACGCTGAGATCAAGCGCGCTTTTGATACCGCAAAAGCGCTTGGCGGTAATTATGAATTAAAGATTGAAATCGGCGCACCTCCGATGACCAATGATCAGAAGGTTACGGAAATGATCGAATCAGTTGGCAAGGATTTTCTCGGCGCGGAAAATGTGCACGAGATTCACAAGTCACTTGGCGCGGAGGATTTTGGTTCTTTTATGGAGCACGCGCCTGGAGCGATGTACATGCTCGGCACGAGAAAACAAGGCCATGAAGAATATCCATTCCATCATCCAAAATTTGATATTGACGAGCGCGCCTTTCCTTTAGGCACGGCCATTTTGGCGGAAACTGCTTTGAGATTTTTGAAACAGTAATCCAAAAACTTAGTGGGCTGTGAGGCCTTTCAGGTTTTAACTTTTTTCGGAGGACACATGCATACCATATTAAAATCGAACAGCAAAGAAATCATCATCGGCATTGACAAACCTTTTGTCATCATCGGCGAAAAGATCAACCCAACCGGCATAAAAAAACTGGGCCAGGCTCTAATTGATAACAACATGGAATTTGTTATTCAACTCGCCAAGCGACAAGTCGCTTGGGGGGCGGAGGTTCTTGATGTGAACGTGGGTCATCCGCAAATTGACGAAGTTGCAATGATCGCGATCGTGGTCGAAGCAGTAAGAGGCGCGGTGGATGTTCCCTTATGTATTGACTCAAATGATCCGAAGATCCTCGAAGCTGGGCTGAAATTTGCGCCGGGCAAGCCGTTGATCAACTCTGTCAATGGAGAGGAAAAACAATTGTCAAGTGTCCTGCCGCTCGCAAAAGAAAGGGGCGCAGCCGTCCTCGGATTGACGATCGGAGAGGATGGAATCCCGGCTACTGCAGAGGAACGTCTTGTTGTGGCTGGTCACATTATTGAGCGCGCGGCGAAGATGGGTATCCCTGTTGAAGATATCATCATTGACCCGCTGGTGATGACCGTTGGACACAATAGCCTAGCCGCGACTGTCACGCTTAAGGCGATCGAATTGATTAGAAAAGAATACGGCGTGAACATGAGTCTGGGCGCAAGCAATGTTTCATTTGGATTACCTGACCGGCAATTCGTCAATAGTGCGTTCCTTTCGCTGGCTATTCAAGCGGGCGTAACCTGCTCGATCACGGATCCGATCAAACTGGGAAGCTCAATCCGCGCTACAGATTTATTGTTGGGCAAGGATGCAAACTCAATTCGATACTTAAAGTATTTCAGAGCGACTGAAAAATTAAGAGATCAGGAAGCCGCAGCGAAAACGTAAACTTAGAAACGCACTTGGGGTTTTTATTTTGGCACCGGCAGAGAATACCCGCCATCCATAATAATGGTCTGCCCCACGATCATAGATGCGGCGGATGTACATAAAAATGCGACAACCTGAGCTACTTCTTCAGGTGTGACCAACCTGCCGGCCGGAACTAGCTCAACAAATTTTTGCAGGATGTTATCCTGACTTCCCATGGAAGCAAAATGATTTAACGCATCCGTCTCCACTACACCCGGAGACACTGCGTTGACATTGATTCCCTTTGAGATCAACTCGACGCCAAGATAGCGCGTCAATGCCTCCAACGCCGCTTTACTGGCGCCGACGACAACATAATCAGGCAATACTCGCGTGGCACCCGCGCTTGAGATGCTGACGATATTTCCGCCGCCGCGTTTTTCCATCAAAACCGCGGCGCGCTGTGCCGAGAACAACAAGGCGCGCGCGTTGATGTTCATGGTCCAATCCCAGCCTTTTGGTTTCTGGTCCATCGCTGGGCGGTTATATCCGGAAGCGGCGTTGTGAATGAAAATATCCAGCCCGCCAAATTCCTTTTCCAATTCATCGAACATGCGGTTCAGATCATCCATATCTCCAACATCCGCTCTGACTAGCAGCACACGGCGGCCTAATTTTTCAATCTCACGCGCAGTCTGCTCAGCCGGCTCGCGGTTGCGGAAAAAATTAATGGCCACATCCGCACCATTTTCAGCAAAATGTAAGGCGATGGCGCGACCAATTCCGCGGCCAGAGCCGGTGACAAGAGCGATCTTGTTTATAAAAGATGTTGAAGGCATGGGATATTTTCCTTATTTTGTTATGACATTTGAGGCAGTATAACATGATGACCAGCATCAAATAAATTCATGTATAATCCCCGCTCATATGAAAACTACCCCTTTTGACCTTGTCATTTTTGATTGCGACGGCGTATTGGTGGAGAGCGAACCACTCGCCACGCAAGTCATAGTCCAAATACTCGCAGAGCGTGGCATCAAAGTAAATTATGAAGAATTCTTGCGGGAATTTTCCGGGGCTGTCATATACAAAAGGCTGGAAGCTATTTCGCAAAAACTGAATTGGACC
>CAIWRB010000301.1 GCA_903914955.1 uncultured Chloroflexota bacterium
AAAAATCAACCTGAACAAAATCATAACGGGAATAGCTGATAAAAGTAAGTGCTTTTCCTGCAGAATAATGGGGGAGGAATGTACTTCCACAACGCGCTCTTCCCCATTTGCCAATCTATGTTGAAAAACAAAATAATTTCGTTCCTCTTTGAAGGCTTTTTGACGCTCCAATGCCACCAGCTCTGGCGGCATAGTATTAATTTCCTGGATGGACATGCTACAAAGTTCCGATTTGGAATATCCGTAGAAATTTACTGCTGCCTGATTGGCATCCAGAATAACACCTGTTTGCGGTTCGCTCAGCAACATGATCGCCGAGTGATTCTCAAACATGAGATTGAAGGTTTCTTCATCCGGCGAAGATTTTCTGAAAGTCACGTGGTCGCTCCCTTTGCACCGGTTTGGAAGATGACGGTGCAATTCTTCCCGGCTTGTTTGGCGGCGTACAAGGCTTGATCGGCGCGCAGGAGCAGATTTTCGACAGTATCCGTCGTTTGCGAGGCCTCGTGGATCGATTGAGCAATGCCTATGCTGATTGTGATTGTGAGTGGATTTTTTTCGGTATCCAACCACATGTCCGCGATGCTGGCGTGGATGCGTTCTGCGAGTGGCAGAGCATCTTGCGCTGTAGTCTGGGGCAACAAAATAACAAATTCGTCACCGCCATAACGCCCGATCAGATCAGTAGAGCGAAGTTTGGCGCATACAGTTTGGATGGTCTTTATGAGTGCGTGGTTGCCCATGGCGTGCCCAAAGCTATCGTTGATCTGTTTGAAATTATCAATATCAAAGAACATCATGGAGAGCGGCGGCCGGTAGCGCATGGAGACATCGAACTCGCGCCTGGCAAGTTGCAATAGGGAACGGTGATTGTTAATGCCGGTCAAATCGTCGATAAGCGCCAGTTGCTGTTGTTGCACAAACGACTGTTGGAGTTCGCGATGAGCTGTTTCGAGTTCTCCCTGTGCGCGGAGCAATTCAGCCTCAGCTTGTTTGCGCTCAGTAATGTCACGCAAAATCAGCAATTGCCCAGTGAGACTTTGACGATCATCAAACAGAGGTAACACATGTAATTCAATGTCGCGCGGCGGGGTGTCTGTAATACGAAGCTCTATCATGCTGGCTGCTATAAGATCTTTTGCCTGATCCAGATGCAGAGTCTCGTTTAGAACATCCACAGACGACTGCCCGATCACGCTGAACGAAATTCCGATCAGTCGCTCTGCTGCGGGATTGATATCCACTATGCGCTTACTGGCATCCAGAACAATGATGCCGTCTGTCATCTCATCCACCAGTTTATGACGTGCTATCGGCACAACATCCAGCAGGCGAAGCCCAAACAAGGCGTAGGCATAGATCATTCCGGAGATTGTGTATAAGAATGGAGTCAAATCGAGATTGGGGAAGGGGCTGGAACCAAGCAGGCCGAGAATGTTACCCGCAAGCGGCGTAAGCGTTGCGAACAGCATACTGCCGACTTGCCGACGAAATAAACCGGAGGCGTGCAAATATGCCTGAACAAATAAGCCGATGAGGATAAAAACCTGTATATATGTATAAAGGATAAAAAACCAGAACCAGGGCCCGCCGCTGTAGATTAAATCAGTGCTGTGCTGGCCGCCAAAAAATAGCCCGTGCCAGTCGTCAGTCCACAGTAGAAACAAGGTGACGAGAGGCACAATAGCCAACAGCCTCAGGTTGCGTCGTGTCAGCAGATGTGAACGACCGGTGAACTGCAGAACAAATATTGCTACCAATGTAGTATGGGTCGCAGCCCCAAAAAAGGTAGCCCTCAGCCAAAAAAGCTGGGCGGACGGTTCCGTCATCATCCAACGCACGGCGTATGTCGTTGCCCAAATCACTTCTGCAAGCATGAAGAACATCAGTCCGCTGGCCCCCGTCGCCGACCGGCGCTTCCAGGAGATAATCCCGATCGTCGCGGATGTAGAAGCGGCGATTAAGAGCGCAACCGCATAAGATATGTTCATAATGATATATTTCCTGGAAGCAGATTGCCCTGGCAGGCGATTAGGAACATAGAACATAAGAGAACTAACGTTTTGGAACCTATTCTGCGGCGTGGTTTGTAAATGGCTGACAGCTGTGATCTCACAGATAGTTTGATCTTTGGCGTACCTTCGTTGATGATGTGATTGTTTTTCGAGATGGGCTTATTGGAAGTCATCAATTTGATCCTACAATTTTTTATGAGAACACCAGATTAATTATACAACCCGATGGCGTATAAAACGGATAAAATCCCTGCCATATTGGTAAGGATAATTTCGACTTATCACAAAGCAATTTGGCTTACTTTAGCTATAACGTCAAACAGGAAATCAGGCAAACAAGCGGTGCGCGCTAAGGTATCATCGTAGATTTAAATGAAGTGTGGCAACCCGCCCGAAGCTCGAAGAGAAGCAGCTTACCGCAGGACTGCTGCATGGTGTGGTGACAATTTAGGTGGCCAGCACGCAAAGCAGGGCAATAAAACAGGGTCAATAGCCTCTTAATAATAGTATCATTTTATGATATTGTTAGATTGTGGATAGCAAACAACGTAAAACGTTGCAAGCAATTTTCGAGAAACCCGATCGTGCCAATATTGCCTGGAAAGATATAGAGATCTTGTCTGTCGCTTTAGGCGCTGAAATATCAGAAGGCCATGATTCACGAATGCGGATCGCTTTGAAAGATGTCCGGGCCGTTTTTCATCGCCCGCATCCGCGTAATGAAACCAACAAAGGCGCGGTCAAGTCTGTTCGCAGGTTTCTCGAATCAGCAGGAGTAAAACCATGATGGAATACAAGGGATATATCGGTAAAGTTGAAATTGATGATGAAGCGGGCGTTCTATATGGGGAGGTTATTAATGTCCGCGAAGTGATCACTTTTGAAGGCGCCAGCGTTGATGAAATTCAAAAGGCATTTCGAGAATCAGTTGATGATTATCTCGATTTTTGCACACAACGCGGCGAGTCGCCCGAAAAGCCATTCTCGGGAAAATTTGTAGTTCGCCTGCCTGCCGAATTGCATCGTCAAGCCTATATTCAGGCAAAATTAGCTGATAAAAGCCTGAATGGCTGGGTCACTGAAGTTTTGCAAACAGCGCTTCAAAAATAGTGAATTAAACCAACTCAACACTCAAATATTTACAAATTTAGAGACTCAACGCATCTGAGCCCTGGCGTTGATCATTGCAATAATATCGTTCTGTTAGCGCTTATTTCCTCTCATCAGAAAAACCGATCAAAAGGGGCAGATCGAGCCCAGAAACTAT
>CAIWRB010000302.1 GCA_903914955.1 uncultured Chloroflexota bacterium
TCTCCATTGATCGCCACGTTCCTCTATAGTTGACTTATTGCACAATCCCGATTTCCAGTAATTCCAAATCTAAAATTTCTGATATTGCCCAACAATGGAAATTTCGCCATGTATTCCAAACCACCCACGAATTTTCCATGAATGAACGAATGCAGGCGCGCCTATTCAAGCATTCGAGACTTCTATGTGGATGGGTTCAGGCTTGAATTACTCCATTTTGTGCTTGGCTGGTTTTAGATTTGGAATTGCTGCGTGGAAATAGGTTGTAGAAATCCGCTTAAAGCAATCGGGGGAAAATCTTGATGAGATCATCGTGGTTCATACCCGTCGTGATCGAACTGAAACGCAATTGGCTCTTTCGTAATTGACCAATGATTTTTCTATAACTAATCCCCAAATATCGCTCCGGTTAGAAAACATAAATGCCCGCGAGGGCATTAAGACTAAAGGGAATTGGTTCTGGTGGAAATTTAGCCGGGGATCAAATTCTTTATGATGGTTTTCTTGATGGGATTGAGAAAGTATCAGAAAATTGGAATGGCTATTTCTTTGAGTAAGGTGCGGAGCAAAAAATGAAATATATTGTAAAGTCGCTTGGGTTCCCTGATAAGAAGCCAGACATGCTATTGCATGCTTCCCGCCTTGAGTGAACTAGATAGCAACCTTTTTCTCCTGGCTTGGCAGGCAACCTGATAATTTCAGTGTGTCCCGCCGAGACTTTTACGCTGTACCCGCTCTCATTGTTCAGGATGAAAATTGCAAATTCAATGTATACTTATCAATAGTGATTGCGGTGTGTTGATAAAACATGCCTAATACAAAGATAACCCTGGTGTGCTTCGCAAACACAAGCACGCCTGTTTACGCCAATTAAAAAAAATAACCCCCCCCCGAAGATCCCGCTGGTATTTTGCGCTCGATGTAACCTTTTAGAAGTTTCGCACACCTAACCCAGAATCGAGGATAGATTATGATTTCCAGACCAGTTCAAGATAAGCCTAAGGATTTAAAAAAGAGCCAAATTTTTATAGTGACACTGACCTTCCTAGTTATCTCACTTGCTTGTTCGTCTGCCATCCCCTTGTTTTCATCTAAAGCACCCGCCCCAACCCATGAAGCCTCCTTGGGCCTCATCGCTTATGTGGGTAACGACGGTAATATTTACACGACCAACCGGGATGGGAAACAATCCAGCGCCATTACCCTGGATGCCAACCTGAACCCGGTTGCTGGACAGTCGAAGCGCATTTATCAGTATCCTACCTGGTCCCCTGATGGACAGCGTCTAGCCTTTGTTCGCTATAGTTTGAACGAAGCCAGCCTGATTTCGGTATTGTCGAACGGCAAAAACCCTGTGAACAATTACACCAGCCAGAGTTTTCAACCCTTCTACCTTTCCTGGTCTCCCAACAGCAAGAACATCGCATTTCTCGGAAATAATACGTCCGGCGGACTAGCCCAGTATCTAGTCGCGGCTTCCGGTGGCGATAGCAAATTTATCGGCAGCGGACAGCCATATTATTGGGACTGGTCCCCTGATAATCAGGCACTCATTGTCCACATTGGCGGGGACAGTTCAGCCAACCCTGATGCGCGTTTAGCCTTCATAGGGCTGGATGGCTCGAACCCCAGACAAGAACTGAACTTAAAACCAGGTTCATTCGACGCGCCCGCCTGGTCGCCGGCAGGCAATGTTCTTGTATTAGCTACTCAAAACGATGCGGGCGATGCTGAGTTGATCCTGGCAGGGCAGGATGGAAAAGTCAAACAGGCGCTGTCCAAATTGAGTGGACAAGTGGCTTTCGCCTGGTCGCCCCAGGGAGTCTATCTGGCTTATGCGGTCTTTGACCCGGCGGGATCAGTTCCAACCATCCACCTTATCATGTTGGATAGCACCCACCCTGACCTTCAAAACCAAGTTGCCGAAGGTGAACTGGTTGCGTTTTTCTGGTCTCCGGATGGCCAGAAGATCGCCTATTTTATCCTGGGAAGCAGTGGGGGACCTTTGGCCTCATTAGTCGGGACAGTGGCTCAAACTACGCCGAGCACAAGATTGGCTGTCCGTGTTTATGACCGGATCAGCGGGGACACCAAAGAGGTTGCCAACTTTGTGCCAACGGTTTCATTTCAACAAGTTCTGACTTTCTACTCGCAATACCAACGCTCAAGCACGATCTGGTCCCCCGATAGCCAGAACCTGGTTCTGTCGGGTGTTGATGCGGCCGGGGAGAATGCCATCTATACCGTTGGTGCTGATGGCAGCAAATTTCAAAAAATTGCCGATGGGGATCTGGCTTTTTGGTCGTGGAAATAGGTTGTAGAAATCCGCGCTTTCTGTTCTTACAGAATGTGAAACGCCCAGAATTCCAACTTGGATTCTTTGTGGGAGTTCTGAGCGATAATAGATGGCGTATGAAGATGGAAAATGAACACAGGGGGTCGAGCTATAGAACAATCTGCTTAGCTCTCACCAGGGTACTCTCCACTAGCTCCTTCCAAACATAAGCCCCTGTGCTGGCTACCCTTGGCTGAAATATTGGGCTGTATTAAAGTTGAGTCCTTCAACAACCGATATTAGCAATTCTGAGGTGAAAATAAAATGCAACCAAACGATTACATTGAAGCGAACCGCAACATGTGGAACGAAACAGCGGATGTCCATGCTCAGGGCTACGTTTCCAAGCTTTTTGAGCGCGTCAAAGATCCTAATTTCAGCACCTTTGACGATGTTGAAAAGCACATTTTCGCGCACATGGGCCTGGACGGTAAAGCGGTGATTCAACTTTGCTGTAACAACGGGCGCGAGCTCATTTCAGTGAAGAAGGCCGGGGCAGGCAGATGTGTTGGGATCGATGTGAGTGATAAATTTATCGCTCATGGCCAACAGCTTGCCAGCCTCGGCGGTGTTGACATTGAGTTCCTGCGCTCAAACGTGTACGATATTCCTCATAATCTATTTGGACAATTCGATCTTGTATATATCACGATTGGCGCCTTGGGTTGGCTCCCTGATTTGGATGCATTCTTCGGGCTTGTTTCGCGCCTGCTTAAAGTAGACGGGCAAGTCTTCATTTACGAGATGCACCCGATTTTGAATATGTTCGATGCCGACAAAGGGCTGACGGTCGAGGCCTCATACTTTCAGAGTAAGAGACTGTTTAATAACTCGATAAAAGCTTGGTAAAAGCGAGAAAATCGGGCAAAATTGGATGATGATCAA
>CAIWRB010000303.1 GCA_903914955.1 uncultured Chloroflexota bacterium
ACCCTCCCCCAAATTGGACGCTCTTCCCCATTTGGGGGAGGTGCTCCGCGAAGCGGGCGGAGGGGGTTCTACGTGCCGCACTCGTGATCACTGGGTTTCTGAGAACCTACGCATGATGTTGCCATCATTTTTCACTTAAGAAACAGGGAGGGCGTTGCTCTGTGCCCCAAATTTCATTATACTAAATATTGGCAGGCACATAAGCCGTACAAAGCAATGGCGAGTCTACTCCCGTTGAGAACCTTGGTTATCGGTCGCAATGATTTATCGACTGGTGGCGTGTTAGACACGACCCCGATGAGCACGTTATTTAACCCAAGTGACCGAGCCTGCCTTATTCATAAAAGGAGAAAAAAATGAGCAGGTTAAGCAAACTCAATCCGTCGTTGGAAGAAGCTCGCCCATTTCAAGGAATGAGCATGGTTAATCAAAATGCTGCTGGCGTAGATATTGGTGCGCATGAAATCATGGTCTGCATTCCCGGTGCAGATCATACGCAACTGGTACGTAGCTTCGGCAATTACACGACAGACTTGTATGCCATTGCAAAATGGTTTGGGGAACATAACATTTATACCGTAGCAATGGAAAGCACAGGTGTCTATTGGATTCCATTGTTTGAAGTTTTGGAAGCTCAAAAATTCAATTGCCTTTTGATTAGTTCAAATTCGTTACGGCGAGTTCCCGGTCGAAAGAGCGACGTGATCGATGCGCAATGGATCCAAACCTTCATGCCTACGGGCTGTTAAGCGGGTCCTTTCGTCCAGAATCCGATTTGGTGGCTCTTCGCACGTTACTCCGTCATCGCGCACGTTTACTTGAACATCGTGCCCCTCATATCCTTCATATGCAAAAGGCGTTATTGCAAATGAATCTCCAATTATCGCAAGTACTGACAGATATAACGGGCGAGACTGGATTTCATATTATTCGTGCTATTGTGAATGGAGAACGCGACCCTAACAAGCTGGCTGCGATGCGTAATCATCGTTGCAAGAAAGATGAAAACGAAATTGCCAAGGCTTTAACGGGTACATGGCGACAAGAGCATCTCTTTGTTTTAGAACAGTCTTTAGGGCTTTATGATTTCTATACCGAAAAAATCTCTGCCTGTGATACCCAGATTGGAAAAAACTATGGTGCGATTCGTCCAGACTGGAAAAGCCCTGAAGTTCTCGAGCAGTTTACATCTGAACATCTTCCACGTAAACGCCTTGCAAAAAACGCTCCAAAGGAAGGAGAACAAATACGAATCCATTTAAAACGTATTTGTGGAGTTGATCTTGTGGCAATACCTGGGATTAGCGTTCCGCTTGCCCAAACCATCATTACCGAGATAGGGACAGACATGAGTAAATTCCCAAATGAAAAGCATTTCTGTTCCTGGCTAGGTCTTGCTCCGAAAAATGAGATTTCAGGTGGCAGAATTTTGGTGAGTCATACCTTGAAGACAAGAAATCGTGCAGGGCAGGCATTTCGGCTTGCTGCCGTTTCAGTAATGCGAGCAGATTGCGTCTTTGGGGCTTTTTATCGCCGAATGAAATCTCGTTTGGGACCGGCGCAGGCAATTGTAGCCACAGCTCATTTGATTGCGCGGGTGGTTTACCGTATGTTAAAGTATCAAATGGAGTATGAGCCTTTGAATGTGTCTGAATATGAAAAACGATTTCGTGACCAGCAGATTAAATATTTGGAAAAGAAAGCGGCAAAATTTGGTTTTCAGTTAGCAATCGCGTCTACATAACACCTGTTTCTGAGCACGCTTTGTTGGGCAAACCCGATTGAGCCAGACGCCCCAACTGAAAACCAGAACCACCGCCAATTATGACTGAATTTTACACAACTTTGTCTTTGGCGACTACAAAAAACTGACTTGCCG
>CAIWRB010000304.1 GCA_903914955.1 uncultured Chloroflexota bacterium
CGACTGATTTCCTTCAATCGAATCTCTATGCCGTTCACAAGTACCTTGCGGCGATACTTCGGACAAAAAACAACATGGTACTTACAGGAGTAGAAAATATGACGATTGCTTTTATAAGTTTGTGCGCTCATAACAGCTAGTGGTGTGTTTGATAAGTAATGTTACATAGTCAAGACGACTTTTTCTGGACCCAATTATGCAGGTCTCTCCGTGTCCATGACCAATTGATTGGTCGAGCCCAAAGGCGATTATATTCTGGTGTGCTGGCAAAGAGGTGATCAATAAGTTGTTGGCGACTTTCCCATTGGCCACGTTGTAAAAAACCCACATCGAAACTTTTCAGTAGAAGCTCGGCTTGATTCAGCCAAGAAGCATGAGCAGGTGTGAATAAGAGGCGCAACCGTGAACCATAATGCGATCGCAAAAACGACTGGGTTGCAGCCGCGGTATGACTGGGGCCGCCATCGCAGATCAGATGAATGCGTCGAAAAGAATGAAAAGGTTGCAACAGACGAGGCAGTGCGCGACAAAAATGTTCACTGTCATTTTTGTCCAAACAATTGCTTCGCATCTGGCCATTGTAGAGATTAAGCAAGGCTAGGAAATTGACGACACCATTCCGCTTGTATTCAAATTCTAATCGCTGGATCTGGCCCGTGCACATTGGTTGAGTGGGACGTACTCCTTGCAATGCCTGGATATTCGGCTTCTCGTCTAAAGCCAAAACAATTTCACCTTGTGCCTCGAGCGCCTCGACCCTTTCATATATCCACAAAATGCGACTGGCACGATTCAGGAACTCTGCGTTCAACGTGGGCGTGATCCAATATCGGCTGCGGTGAGGTTGCAAGTCTGCATCCTGAAGGATGAGCGATACTGTCGATTGCGCAATATGAGATACCAAGCCCCGTTTTATCGCGATAGCCGCCAAGCTGCGGGTAGACCAATGTGTTAGCTCCAGTCCAATACCAGCTGGCTCGCAACAGGCCAGTTGTTCAATGCCTACTCGTTGCAACGCCGTGATTGTTCGAGGTCGACCTGAACGAGGTGCATCGTAAATGGCGTCCAATCCTGTGCTCTCATATCGATGACAGAGATGCCAGATGCCCATGCGCGTCATACCTACTCGCTTGCACAAATCACTTATTATTGTTTTAGAATCCCTCATAACCAACAAAACTTGCCCACGCCGAACAATTCGTTGTTCGGTCCGACCATCGCGAACTAATTGCTCAATCTCTTGCTGGTCCGATTTACTCAAACGGATCGTTCTGCGTCTTCTCATAAGAAACCCTCCGATGGTTTTATATGAGAAGTATATAGTTTTTTAAGGTTCTACGACTATGTAACATTACTTATCAAACACGCCACTAGTATACAAGCAAAACCGTTCCTTACATCTCCACTGCTAAAGCAGGGAGCTTTACCGAACATTTGGTAATTCCTTGCGCTATTACTTTAGATCACGCGCGGTGGATTCCATTTGAGCCAGTATCTTTGCCACTTCACCGCTGGGCAGGTTGACTCGATACATTTGAGCGAATCCATCGCCGAGCATGGTCTTCACTTTGCGCCAGGAAGCCAATTGAGGTTGTACCTCGCCTAGCGGTAGGAATGTGATGGCCTGTGCCCATTGCGGGTGAGTTTTTTTGTAATCAGCAAGCAGGTCTATGGTTGAAGTGCGAAGCGGAAAAAGATGAGTCGTCTCCACCCAGCGCGCATCCTGTTCATTCTCCAATAGCCAGCGCGCGAATAACCACGCCGCGAGTTGTTCCTCATTAGTTGATTTCAGGATGACATACGAAGAACCGTAAACGACCAACGCATCATTATTTTCTCCGGGGAATGGGATCACTTTCCACGAGTCAGTATTATTTGCGCCGGCAAAAGCACGCGCGACCGTCGGAAGATCTTCGAGGCTGGCTGAAATGAAAATGGCTTCATGATTTACGAATGACGTAATCGGAGTGGTTTCAACTGTCTGCCAGGCGCAGTTTTTTTCAGAAAGTTCGCGCAGGAATTTGAAAGCATCAATATTATTCGGCGTGGAGAAACGATAATCATGGCTTTCCAATACACCGCCTTCAAAAGCAAGCAGCCAGGCGTACACGGTGGTTGGTGCTGTATCCACGATCCAGCCGCCCATGAAATCATTTTGCGCTGATTCATCTTTTAGCATGGATTGTTGTGCGCGGCAGGCTTGCTGGCGAAAATCCTCGGGTGCAGCGGGCGGAGAATCAAATCCCAGCTCACCCGCCCAGGTTTCATTCCAAAGTAAAAACCGCGCGCTGCGTTGCGCGGGGATGGCAACGCGTACGCCATCGGTTACATCCTGATCCCAAAATACGGGCGCAAAATCGTTAGAGTCAATTCCATATATTGGGTCTTCCACATAAAGGGTCAGGTCAGTCACCACGCCATCTGTATTCCATCCCAACGCATGTTCGGGCAATGCGATCACCAGGTCAGGTTTTTCTGCGGTAGGCAAAGAGGCGGTTACGGTTTCATATAAATTGGAAAAGTTGATTTGACTTTGCGCCGTTACTTTGATGCCCCACTCGTTTTTAGAATTGAAATCTTTGACGAATGAATCGAATAGACTCGACTCAATGCCATACCACGGAGTCCAGACTGTGATCTCCAGTCCGTTCAATGCTTTTTCATTGACATTGAGTCTGCTGGTTGTTTCGACAGTTGATTCTACCTTTGGGGTTTTCGTGGAGCCTGCAGTGGAGGTCGGTCTAGCTGTGGATATTACTCTGTTTGCGGAACATGCCGCTACGAGAATGGCTGTAATGCATAGCAGCGAAAAAAAATTCTTCATTTTGCAAGTGTCATGAATGGGACTGGCATCAATACCAAAAAGAAGACAATGATCATTGCAAACCCGAGCAGTCGGCGGGGCGGGTCGAGCGTGGTGATCTGATCCAATGGCTCCGCGTTCACTCGCCCCAGCCAATAGAGGATGATCGCCCAAAGCCACCAGCCATTCCAAAAATATCCGCCGACGATCAGCAATCCGATAATGAAAGGAAATGCTTTTCTAGCCTTGCTTCCAAATAAGCCGTAGATCACATGCCCGCCATCCAATGTGCCTGCGGGGATGAGGTTCAAGGCGGTGACGAGCAGCCCTGCCCAAGCCGCGAATGCCACAGGATGAATGAAGACATCGACACCGCCAATGGGAGCTGGTTGACCCGTGAAGAAATATTTGACCCAGTATAAAATTCCCTGTGCATCAACAGGCGCGGGGAGTAGTTTCCCAAACATGACAAACTTTGCGAATAGATAGACCAAAGAGTTGCCCTCGATAAATCCATTTGGATCTGCTTGTACGGTCCCCAGTTTGGAAAGTGATAATCCTAAAAATAAAACAGGGAGCGCCACGACAAGCCCCGCGATGGGACCCGCGACCCCGATGTCAAATAGAACGCGTTTGTTCTTTGGGATTCCGCGCATGATGATCGCGGCGCCCATCGTCCCAAGCAAACCGAGCGGAGGCGGCAAAGGAATAAAATAAGGCAATGTCGCGGGAGTCTTGTGATAGCGGCTCATGAAATAATGACCAAACTCATGAGCCAGCAAAATGCCCAGCAGACTCACTGCGAATGGCCAGCCTGTGAGAATACTCTTGAAAAGCATGAGTAATTGCCCGCCAAGATCCGCAGGGAAGGGACCTTCGGGCTGTGCCCCGGCCAGCAGAACGCTAAGTACGGTCAACACGAAAAGGATAATGTTCGTGTTGATATTATCCTTTTTAGGCTCTGGCGGTTTCGGCGCAAGATAGATCACCTGGCGGCCGTCTTCGATCTTGAATAATGGGATGATTCCGTATGGGGTGAGTGCGTCAGCCAAACGGTCGTAGAGTGACGCGGAATCTTCATTAAGCAGTTGACCGCGATACCGCAGAAAAAAACCTTTGTGCGGGTCTTCGCTGGTTACATCTTCAATACGAAAGACGCGCGCGACAAGATTTGTTAATATTTCAGTTTCGGGAATTGACATGGGATACCTTTTTTATTATGAATAATTGACGATGGACAGCAAAACACTTAATGGTCTGTTGTCCATCGTCCAAATATAGGCGGGAGTGGATGGGAGTCGAACCCACCGCGGCTCGCAACGCGACCCACCACAGGTGTTGAAGACCAGGAGACCCACCGGGACCTAACCACTCCCACCTGCAAGGATAACCGAGAGAAGATAGATTCGCAAGTTGCCAGATGACTAAACATTAAAATTTTGAATAAAAGGAGGCAGGTGAATTGAGTTGGGAGCGAAAACCAAAAATACAAACATTGCTATGATCATACAGATCACGCAAATCAAAATAAATCCTCCAGCCATGATCCCGATCCATGCCATGGGGCGGCCGGCTTCATTTCGCCTGCGAATTTGATTTAAGGAGACCATCCCAAAGACTAGCGCAAGAATCCCAAACAGAAAACTTACTGGAAAGCAAATGATGCTTGTGAACGGAAATGGAATCAACCCCATACACATGAACAGGATGGTAATAATCCCAAAAACAATGCTGAGGATGGATTGCGAATTGATGGGCGGGGAGTTGGTTGGTTCGTTCGTTTCCATAATATTATAAAAATAAAACCGTCCTTTTGGCTAGACGGTTTTATCACTGCTGTCGGGGCGAGAGGATTTGAACCTCCGACCTCTTGCACCCCATGCAAGCGCGCTAGCCGGACTGCGCCACGCCCCGATTGAGCGAAGCGGATTATAGCCGTGTTTTATAATTCTGGCAAATCGAAACGACAGATTTATTTATGCTAAAATAGGGCACTGGAGTTTCCCATGTCAGATATGATTGAAGTAACTATTGATAGCATCCGTGTACATTTAATGACACCTTCACGCGTGGTTGTTCTTAAGCAAACAAACACAGAGCGCTACCTCGCAATTTGGGTTGGGCCTTATGAAGCAGAAGCCATTACGGTAGCATTACAGGAAGTTGAAAAAGCACGCCCGCTTACGCACGATCTACTGATGAATGTTTTTTCTTCCTTCAATGCGCGTATCACACGGGTCGAGATCGTCAGCGTACAGGATAATACCTTCTATGGAAATATTGTGGCTGAAGCTGATGGCGCTGAGATCAACATAGACTCGCGCCCGTCCGATGCGATCGCGATCGCTGTCCGCGCGCACGTGCCCATCCTGGTTCATCCGGATGTAATGGAAATGGCAGGCCAGATTCCCGATCAGGATATGCCCGATACGACCACCCCTGCTAATAAAAAAAATCCGCCAGCCCCATTGACTGATGAAGGCAACGATAGATTATCTATCTTCAAAGATTTTATCGACAAGCTTGATATTGACAATCCAGATGACAAAACCGGATCATCCTCACCCTAAAGCTGAACCATCTCAATGACAGATTATTTCCCCGAAACAGAATCCGCCGCCCCCACCAGCCAGACGCCATCGGTAGTTCCACACAGCCGAGATGCAGAGGAAGCCGTCGTAGGGGCGGTGCTGATTAATCCTGAAGCCTATTACGATGTTGCCCAATTCCTCGCGGCGGATGATTTCTACATCCACCGTAATAAATGGATCTGGGAAGCGTTCACACGGCTGCATGAACAGCGAATTCCCGTTGACCTGTTGACACTCTCTGAAGAATTGGATCGCGCCAGCCTGCTGGCGGATGTTGGCGGCTCGGCTTATATCACTTCGCTGATCAATCAGGTGCCATCCTCGCTCAACGCGGAATCTTATGGTCGTATCGTTGAGGGACATTCCGTTCGCCGCAAGATGATCACTGCTGCGAATAAGATCGCGTCCATTGCTTATAACGAATCATCAACGGTTGATGAGGTAATGAATGAGGCTGAGAAAGCTGTCTTCAATGTCAGTGAACGCCGACTCAAACACGACCTTCAGCCGATCTCTGCCGTATTGAGCGACTACTATGATCGCATTGATGATCTCGCCAAACGCCCCGAGGAAATTCACGGTGTGCCAACCGGTTTCATTGACCTTGATAGATTACTTACCGGCCTACAGCCTTCAGACTTGCTTATTATCGCAGGTCGTCCGGGTCAGGGTAAAACAGGCTTTTTGCTTTCCGTTGCCAAGAATGCCGCGCTGACGCACAAAAAACATGTTGCCATCTTTTCGTTGGAAATGTCTAATGAGCAGGTGGTTCAGCGCTTGATCGCGCAGGAAACAGGTATCGACTCGCAGCGTCTGCGTAACGGCAGGCTACAGGAAAATGAATGGCCGCTTTTTACGCATGCCATTGAAGTGTTTTCTGATACGCATATCTATCTTGATGATACGCCTGCCATTACGCCTTTGCAACTGCGCACAAAATGCCGCCGCCTGCACATGGAATTTGGTATTGACCTGATCATCATCGATTATCTTCAGCTGATGGGCGGGGATTCGCGCAATGATAACCGTGTGCAGGAAGTCTCTCATATCTCGCGCAGTTTGAAAGTACTGGCGCGTGAGTTGAATGTGCCTGTGCTGACAGCCGCACAGCTAAGCCGCGCAGTGGAACAGCGCACCGATAAAAAACCCGTTCTTTCAGACCTGAGAGAATCGGGCTCGCTCGAACAGGATGCCGATATCGTGATGTTCATCTATCGTCCCGATCAATATGAAAAGGATACCGATAAACAAAATATCGCCGAAATTATTATCGCGAAACATCGTAATGGCCCCGTCGGCAGCGTGGAGTTGATCTTCCGCAGTGCGCTGGCCAAGTTTGAGAATGCAGCTACAAAGGTATTCAGACCCAATGAGTAACGTCTTTGCGATGACGTAAAAATGATGTCCAATTTCAACGGTTTTAACTCCACTGAAACTTTCACTCAATTACCCGATTCGTTTATTCAGCTCTTAAAAGAGATTGACGACATCGCGGAGTTGAAGGTGACGCTATATGCGATCTGGCGCATCGAACATATCGAAGGACATTTCCGCGCTTTGTGTGAAACTGATTTCGAAGCTGAGCCGCTGGGGATGGGTCTTGAGGAGATCCAGATCGGGCTGGGGAAATCTGTTGAGCGCGGGACCATGCTCAGGTCACAGCATGAAGCGGATGTGTTTTACTTCCTCAATTCCCCGCGCGGACGTCTCGCTGCTGAGGCGTTTGCGAAAGGCCAATGGCGAGAATCCGCAAAGATATTCTCTGGTTCAGTGAGCAAATCAAATATTTTTAAATTGTACGAAGAAAACATTGGAGCGCTCACGCCTTTATTATCAGACATGCTGCGTGAAGCGGAAAAAAATTATCCGAGCATGTGGTTCGAAGAAGCGTTTGAAATTGCTGTCAGCAGGAATGTTCGCAATTGGAAATATGTGGAAGCTATTTTGACGCGCTGGAAGGAAAAAGGGAAAGATGAAAGAAAAGATCAACAAGACATTGTCAAAGATGCAAAACGATACACCGACAGCGACTTCTCCGAATTCATCAACCGAGATTGAGAATTCGGTAAAAACGCTGGGCGACCCGAACTGCCCGCACTGTGGAGGGGTTGGTTATGTGCGCATGGATCTGCCGCTCGGACATGAAAGATTTGGCAAGTTGGAATCGTGCCTCTGCCGCGCGAAGGATGTGGCGCAGGGCGCGCGCAGTCGTTTATTCGCCTTAAGCAATTTAGATCGGTTAAGCCATTTATCTTTTGAAAATTTTATTCCTTCAGGAAATAAAAAAGCGAAGTTCATGACTCCGCAGGAAACGGAAAGCCTGCATGAAGCGTACGAAATTTCTGAAAGTTTTGCGCAATTACAAACTGGCTGGCTTTTGCTTGAAGGAGGATACGGCTGTGGAAAGACTCACCTGGCGGCGGCAATTGCAAACCATTCGGTCAACCATGGAATTCCGACCTTGTTTATCACCGTACCTGATCTGCTCGATTCGCTGCGTTTCGCGTATGCCGATCCTGAGACAACTTTTGAACAGCGCTTCGAAGAAATACGTAACGCAAATTTGTTGATCATGGATGATTTCGGCACGCAGAACGCCACGGGCTGGGCGCAGGAAAAATTGTTTCAGATCATTAATTATCGTTACACCAACAAACTGCCGACGGTCATCACCACTAATTTAATGCTCGATCAAATCGAAGGGCGCATTCGCTCGCGTTTACAGGACGATGGATTTGTAAACCATATCAAGATCAAGGCGCCCGATTATCGTAGACCCGAAGAGACAAGCAATCCTGGTCTCTCGATGCTTTCATGGCCTGATATTGCGGAAATGACTTTCGAAAGCTTTGAGCCCAGGGATAATGACCTGGGAAAAGAAATTGTTACAACGGTTGTAACAGAGAAAGAAACAGGTTATCGAAGCCGTACGAAAGAGAGAGTTGTCACCAAGAAAACCGTTACACAAAATGATATCAAGACTCTGCACGCGGCATTCAACGCTGCAATTAATTTTGTAAAAGACCCAAAAGGCTGGCTTATATTTTTAGGCGAATCATATTGTGGAAAAACCCATTTAGCGGCAGCGATTGGGCATGACCGCATTATTTACGGCGGGCAAGCCATACTTATTGATGTATCTTCGCTGCTGGATTATCTAAAAGAAACATTCACTAAAGATTCTGACGTTACATTCAATCGGCGCATCCACGAGATCCGCACGACACCCTTATTAATATTGGATGACATCAAGGAAAGTCAAAAAAATTCGGTTTGGACAGAAGATAAATTACACAGTATTTTAAATTATCGATATCACTCGCATTTGCCAACCGTATTAACTTCTTCGATGGATACAAATACATTTGCAATAAGCTATCCAAGTTTATGGCAAAAATTACTTGATACATCACGATGTAAAATACTGGTGATCGATATGCCGCCATATCGCCGTGAAACGAAGGCAGGCAAAGCGAATCCGCACAAGAAGAAATAACTCATAAAGGGTCAATTAATATTTATTAATAATATGATAAATATCTTGTCAACCTTTCCCCTCAATGATACAATTTTTAAAATGAACAGCCGGCGCAAAAGGCTGTTTTTTTAATCCCAAGTTTTTCGTGAGGTACCATGGTCCCCTCTTATCTACTGTCTCTGCGCGAAGGATTGGAAGCAGCGCTCATCATTGGAATTTTATTGGGCGCGCTTCGTAAGATCCAGCGTGTAGATCTGTTTTTATCCTTATGGCTCGGAGTCCTGAGCGCAGTTGGTGTCAGTGTTTTGGCCGCCGTACTTCTTACTGTTTTTGGCTTGAACCTTGAAGGCAATGTTGAAAAAATTTATGAAGGGTTTACCATGTTCCTCGCGGCAGGTATTCTTACCTGGATGATCTTCTGGATGAGCCGCCAGGCAAGTAACCTCAAAGGCGAACTGGAAGATGGCGTGATCAAGGCCGCCGCACACTACGCGTCAGGGAAACGCGCCATGTTTTGGATGGTATTTATTGCAGTTGTACGTGAAGGCGTGGAGCTTGCTCTTTTTCTAACCGCTGCATTCTTCGCGGGCAATAACGGCCAGGTCGGTTCAAATACCATTCAAGCGCTGTCAGGTGCATTGCTCGGTATTAGCACCGCGATTTTGTTCGGTTGGTCATTGCTTGCCAGCACGGTCCGCCTTGACCTGCGCCGCTTCTTTCAGGTCACGGGGTTATTGTTAATCCTCTTCGCTGCGGGTCTCGTGGCGCACGGCATTCATGAATTCAATGAGATCGGTTGGATCCCGGCCATCATCGAAAATATTTGGGATGTAAACGCGTTCATTGATGAAAATTCTATTACGGGTGAGCTGCTCAAAACGCTTTTCGGTTACAACGGCAATCCTGCCCTGACAGAAATGATCGGATACTTTGGATATCTCATCGTCGTTCCGATATTATTTCGCCGCAAAGTTAAGTAATCAACACTCGCAGGTTATACTAAGAAGATGAATACTCTTCCAATTCCTTCTTTTTTTGACTCGTCCCGCGTCGGTGAAATCTGGAAAGTGGATTACGCCGCCCGTGCAGATCAAGCACGCGACTGGGCACATCAACAAAATCTTGCGGCTGCTTCCGTTTCGAAGGATAGAATCTACCTTTTGCTCGTTGACGTTCAAAATACGTTCTGCATCCCCAACTTTGAACTCTTTGTCGGCGCCTGCAGTGGATATGGCGCAGTGGATGATAACATCCGCGTGTGTGAATTTATTTATCGTAACCTGGGGAATATCTCGCACATCACTGCCACAATGGACACGCATCTTTCCCAGCAAATTTTTCACCCAATTTTTTTTGTGGATAAGAATGGAAATCATCCCGCTCCGTATACTGATATTCATGTCGAAGAACTGCGCGAAAGCAAATGGATTTTCAATCCTGCGCTCGCTCCAAATTATCAGATCGCACCCGAATACGGACAGCACATGATGATCCATTATGCCGAAGAACTGGAACGCAAAGGCAAATATGCGCTGACCATCTGGCCGTATCACGCCATGCTCGGCGGCATCGGTCACGCACTTGTGCCCTCTATTGAGGAAGCTATTTTTTTTCACTCAATTGCAAGACTCGCTCAGCCTGATTTTGAGATCAAAGGTGATAAACCCTTCACAGAAAATTATTCAATCCTTGGGCCCGAAGTGTTGACAGGCCCGATGGGCGAGACTCTTGGTGTTCGTAATCCAAAATTTATTCAGCAATTACAGAATGTGGATAGATTTTATATCGCGGGACAGGCCAAGAGTCACTGTGTAGCGTGGACAGTTTCAGATTTGCTTGATGATATTCAAGCCACCGATACTGACCTTGCGAAAAAAGTTTATCTGCTCGAAGACTGCTCATCGCCTGTGGTCGTGCCTGGGGTGGTGGATCATACCGACGCGGCGAATGAAGCATATGTCCGCTTTGCGAATTCAGGGATGAAGATCGTCAGATCGATGGATGATATTAATTTCCCAGACTAAAGGATAAAAGAATGTCCACTTTTGATGGCAAACGCCTAACAAACGAAACTTTTAAATTAGATGTTGAACGCATGCGCCTTGGCTGGTATTCGGATAAATATTTCGAGAATATCAACCGCATGTTGATAGCGCTCTCCAAAGAGGGATATTCTTATAATGGAAAATTTCATAATCTGCCTGCAGGTATTTCAGCGGAGAATATTTCCGTGGGTGATATTGAAGTGGAAATGCAATGGTTTACGCGCCGCCCGGGAACGACGGTAATCGTTGGTGTGGACAAAGCGCTGGAGATGATCCGCCATTGTGCGGGATATTGGGACAATGAGCGCTTCATCGAAACCGCAAATGAATTGGAAGTTTGGGCTGTGCAGGACGGGGATATCACTGAGTCGTCGGACGGCAATCCGATGAATGTTCAACCCGTCATCAAAGTGCGTGGACGGTACCGTGATCTTGCTTTGCTTGAAACTCCCACCTTGGGAATCTTAACTCGCTCAAGCCGTGTGGCAACCAATGTGTATGAAACTTTAACCGCTGCGCGCGGCAAGCCAGTTTTGTTTTTCCCCGCTCGTTTTGATCTGCACGAAGTCCAGGCTTCGGATGGATATGCCTACAATATCGCTGTGCAGAGATTCAACATGGATTATTCCCAAAAATTGGGACCCTTTGTTTCGACCGATGCGCAGGGAGATTGGTGGGGCGGCGCTGGCGGTGGGACGGTGGCTCACGCCGCGATTGCATCCTTCCTTGGTGACACTGCCGAGGCGATGATGGAGTTCTCGCGGATCTTGCCCGCGCCTATTCCACGCATCGCGTTGGTGGATTTCAATAATGATTCTGTCCGCGATACATTGCGGGTGCTGAACGCCATGTTTATAAAGTATCGTGAATTGGTAAATGCTGGCAATAAGGAAGAAGCGGAAAAATATAAATTATATGGCGTGCGTTTGGATACCAGCGGAACGCTGCGCGATGTATCCGTTCTGCCTCTTGGCGACCCAAGCTTGGACTTGGGTGTGAATCCACGACTGGTGTTTAACATTCGTCAGGCGTTGGATTCTGCATCAGAAAACTGGAGCCTGCCAGAGGTTTGGCAGAAAACAGCGCGCGAATATTGTCGCAATGTGAAGATCGTTGTCTCAGGTGGATTCAATCCAGAAAAAATCCGAAAATTCGAAAAACTGGGAGTCCCTGCGGATATTTATGCGGTCGGTTCGTATCTGTTCATCAACAATGGTACAACTGCATCAGATTTTACGGCTGATGTTGTGCGCGTCAAAATTCATGGCGAGTGGTTGGATATGTCGAAGGTGGGGCGCAGGCCGCGCGAGAATGCGAATATGAAAAGAGCTTGGTAGCTTTGATCAAGGACCGCGCGGATTGAAGTCCGCAGTCCGAGTTAACCAAACCTGCCCATGACGTAATCTTCGGTTTTCTTCTGCTTGGGATTCGTGAACAGGCTTTTTCCATCACCATATTCAATGAGTTCACCAGTCAAAAAGAACGCGGCGTGATCGGCGGTGCGCGCAGCTTGTTGAACAGAATGCGGCACAAGAATAATCGTGTACTCTTTTTTTAATTCAAAAAGCGCGGCTTCCACTTTGCCAGTTGAGATTGGGTCGAGGCCAGAGGTGGGTTCATCCAGTAGAATTACTTGAGGCTGCAAAGCGATCACACGCGCGAGACAAACGCGCTGTTGTTGCCCGCCTGATAATTCGATGGCGGATTCATCCAAACGATCTTTTACTTCATCCCAAATCGCAGATAGTTTTAAACTTCGTTCAACGGCTTCATCCAATTTGGATTTTCGCTTTTCCCCCGCCAGCTCCAGTCCATAAATAATATTTTCGCGAATGCTCATCGGCAGGGTGACAGGCCGTGCGAAGACCATGCCCACTCTGCGCCGCAGAGCGATGACATCTGTCTTTGGGTCGAGAATATTTTCACCATCGATCAGGATGCGCCCCGAGCTGGCTTTGATCTCGGTCAGATCATTCAGGCGATTAAGACAGCGCAGCAATGTGGATTTCCCGCCGCCCGCTGGACCGAATAAAACTGTCACAGCGTTCTGAGGAATTCCCATGCTGACGTTCCGCAATGACTCGGTGCCGTCGGAATATTGGAGCGATAAGTTTTCTATGATTATTTTATCTACCATTGTCTTTTTGCTCTCGCACGCGAACGGATGACCGTTGCAATAACATTCATGGTTAATACAAAAACCAGCAATACAAGCGCTGTCCCATATTGAATTTGGATCGGCATTTCAGGCACTTGTGTCGAAATGACAAACAAGTGATACGGCAAAGCCATGGTCGCATCAAATGGTGAGTGTGGAAGTTGTGGAAGGAAAAACGCGGCACCTGTGAATAATATCGGAGCGGTCTCGCCTGCGGCGCGTTCCAATCCAAGGATGATGCCTGTGAGAATGCCTGGCAGGGCTTCCTTCAAAATGATGCGGCTGATCGTTTGCCAGCGTGTCGCACCGAGGGAAATGCTCACGGTGCGGAAGGCTTGTGGAACGGCGCGCAATGCTTCTTCGGACGTGCTGATGATGACAGGCAGGGTCATGATCGAAAGTGTGAGCGAAGCCGCAAGAATGGAAGTTCCAAATTTTAGGAATAACACGAACAACCCCAAACCGAACAATCCATAGACTACCGAAGGAATGCCCGCGAGGTTAATAATTGCAAGACGGATGAGTCTGGTCAACTGGTTATCGCGCGCATATTCAGAAAGATAAATGGCGGCGGCAATTCCCAACGGGACGGAGAAAAGTGCAGTCCCAAGGGTCAGGTAAAGCGTGCCGATGATAGCGGGCAGAATTCCGCCGGCCCGCATTCCGTCATGCGGAAAGCCCGAAAGGAATTCCAATGAAATGGCTGATCCGCCTTTCACAAGAATGAAGGCCACCGTACCAATGATTGGCAGGACGGTAACGAGCGCCATTAGTGTGATGGCGATAAATCCAAGTCGTTGGACTATGTGACGGTTTTGATCGAATAGTTTCATCATTGTGTTTTATATAATCTGGTGGTTGAATAGGGCGAATGTACTTTTGCCTGTATCGAATCCACAATCATAGTTATGATAATATTCTTTCCGCTCTCTTCTTGGCGCGGAATACAACAGAGGATGCGATAACGTTCACGATCAAAGAGATGATGAACAGAACCATCCCGATGAAGAACAAGACATGATAATGGGTGCTGCCATTTGCAACTTCACCCATTTCTGCGGCGATGGTGGCGGTCATCGTGCGGACGGGGGCGAAGAGACTGCCAAGTCCAGTCGCGAGAACCGGAGCATTGCCAGTTACCATCATGACGGTCATCGTCTCGCCGATGGCGCGTCCCACGCCGAGCATGACAGCGGTCAATACGCCTGACTTCGCGGCGGGTAATGTCACACGCCAGATCGTTTGCCAGCGAGTTGCGCCTAACGCCCAGGCCCCTTCGCGATAGGCGCGCGGAACTGAGTCCAGCGCATCTTCGGCCACCGATACCACGGTCGGAACTGCGATCCCTCCCAGAAGGAGAGACCCTGTAAATGCTGTCAGACCAGTTGGCAGATTAAGAAAGACGCGTAGAAATGGGGCGAGCACCAGAATCCCAAGAAATCCCAATACAACGGAGGGAAGTCCGCCAAGTAATTCCACCAGCGGTTTTAAAATTTCACGCATCCAGCGCGGAGCGACCTCGGAGATATAAACTGCTGTGCCGATCCCAAACGGAACTGCGATGAGCGCCGCGCCGAGCGTTACGATCAACGAACCGCTGATGAGCGGCAGGATGCCGAAATAGCTTTCAATCGGATACCAGCGAAAATTGAGAAGTGAGGATACATCGACTTCGCCGAGCGCGGGCAAGCCTTCGCGTAAAAGAAAGAAAAAGATAAGCGCAACAAATAAGATGGCTGAATAACCAGAAGATTGAATCAATCTGGTGATAATGAATTCACGCCAGGATAAAGATTTTTCCATAATTCTCCATCGTATCATTGCTTCGGGCTTACGCCGTCGCAATGACTATATTTTTTATTTTATCGCAGGCACAAATCCCAGATCCGCGACGATCTGCTGTGCTTCGTCGGAAAGGATCCAATCGAGATAATCTTTGATAATGCCAACAGGTGCGCCATTGGTGTACATATAAAGATCGCGCGCGATGGCATAGGATTTATCGTTCACAGTATCAATGGATGGTAAAACATAAGGTTCGCCAACTTTTTTTGCGATGGCGATCATTTTCAGATCTTTGGGCACATAACCGAGTCCGTCATATCCGATCGCATTCGGGTTATCGCGCACTTCTGAGATGATCCCTTCCGATGAGGGCAGTAATAACGTGCTTGTTGAAAAAAATGTTTTGTCTTCCTTGTTTCCCAAACGCAAAACAGTTTCCAAAAAATATACATGCGTGCCTGAATTTGTTTCACGTGACAGCCGTACGATGGGGCGGTCTTCCCCGCCGACCTCATTCCAGTTTTTATATTTACCGCTATAAATATCCGAGATCTGTTGCAGCGTTAATTCGTTGACAGGATTTTCAGGATTCACGATCACAGCAATCGCATCCCGCGCGATGATGTGTTCAACGGGCGTGATCCCATTCGATTGCGCTTCGGATGTTTCTTCATCCTTTATCTTGCGTGACGCGTTGGCGATATCCACTGTGCCATTCACCAGTGCCGCGATTCCCGTCCCCGACCCGCCGCCTGTTACCGATATGCGCACCTCTGGGTGGTCGCCCTGATATTTCTCCGCCCATGCCAGCGCAAGGTTGACAATGGTATCGGAGCCTTTGTTCTCAATATAATTCGCGGGCGAATCAGAGCCCGATGAATTGTTGGATTTGCTGCAGGAGGTGAAGATGAAAGATGCAAGAAGGAGGAGGCTGAGGACGCGTTTCATTGGAACGAATTATAGCCGAAAGAATTAGTCGCATGAAAAATTGCATCAGCCCCAGATTCACCTAAAGTTGATCCTGTTTCTATGGGCATTTGCCATCTTCCATCCCGCGCGGAGAGATAGAATTCGTCGCGCTATTTTACAAAGCCTTCGGGCTGTTTTTTCATCCTCCATCTTTTTCTTTGATACAATCACCCCATGTTTACAGACCACTCCGCTTTTTCCGTTCAACAACTTGATTTTTATTATGGCAAATCAAAAGCGCTTTCAGGAATTAATCTTGAGATCCAGCCGCAAAAAGTAACCGCGTTGATCGGGCCATCTGGCTGCGGCAAATCCACATTTCTGAGATGTTTGAATCGCATGAACGATACGATTGCGGGCACGCGCGTAGATGGAAAGATATTGCTCAAAGGCGAGGATATTTACGACGAAAAAATGGATGTGGTTAATTTGCGTCAGCGGGTGGGCATGGTCTTTCAAAAGCCGAATCCATTTCCGCAATCCATTTTTGATAACGTTGCTTTCGGTCCGCGGGTGATGGGGATGGATGTGAATATCGATGAAGTTGTTCAGCGCAGTTTGGAACGCGCCGCATTGTGGGATGAAGTAAAAGACGATTTGAGGTCCGATGCGTTGGGATTATCCCTCGGTCAGCAACAGAGATTGTGTATTGCGCGCGTTGTGGCTGTTCAGCCTGAAGTGATCCTGATGGATGAATCCACCTCTGCACTGGATCCGATCGCAACCCTGCGCGTGGAAGAATTGATCGCGGAATTAAAAGAGGATTACACGATCGTCATTGTGACGCATAATATGCAGCAAGCCGCCCGCGTTTCAGATTTCACAGGCTTGTTCTGGCTGGGAGAGCTGGTGGAGTTTGCCCCAACGAATCAAATGTTCACAAGACCCAAAGAGGAATTGACAGAAGCCTATATCACTGGAAGAATGGGATAATAGCCCTCGTGAAAAAGACCGCAGAGAATTGTCTGCACTCCGTTAATACAAAAAGTGGACACAAGTTATCTGCGTCCACTTTTTAGTTATTACTTTTATTTATTGCTTTCCAATCTCTTCTTTTGTATCTTTGATCTCAGACATCTCCCCTGTGGCAATGAAGATCGTGCGTTCGCAGATATTGGTTACGCGGTCTGCCACGCGTTCCAAATTGTGCGCCACCCATAAAAGCCAGTTGGCGCGTTCAATGGATTTGGGGTCTTGAATAATGAACAACATCAGCTCGTGGTAGATCTGATTGTAAAGCGCGTCCACTTCGTCGTCTTCAGCGGGAATCATTTTTGCGGCTTCCACATCCTCTTTTACGAAGGCCGTCAGCGAACGATGCAGCATGTCCGCACCGATCTGCGCCATGCGTGGGATGTCGATCAGCGGCTTGAGCAAGGTCTCTTCGCCCATACGGATGTTGATGCTCGCGATACCCTTGGCGTAATCTCCCATGCGTTCCAACTCGGAAATAATTTCCATCGTGGATGCCAGCAGGCGCAGGTCATGCGCCATGGGCTGCTGTGTGGCGATCAGGATCATTAATTGATTTTCGATCGCGAATCGTTTTTTGTTGATCTCCGCGTCTTCAGCGATGATTCTTTCCGCGCCTTTGATATCGCGTTTCTTTAAAACATCCACCGAAGCGATGATGGCATGTTCCACCATGCTGCCCAGCAGAAGAACTTCATCTTTTACCTGTTGTATTTCGTGTTCGAATGTTTTTCGGATCATAATTACCTCGGGCGATTTGTGTTTCTTATTTTACTACTGACAATACCATCTGACGATAGTGCCTACGGCATAATACCTTGTTGAGTCAACCAAAGGTGCAGGCGATCTTCAATTTGATCACGAACCTGTCGGGTGGATGCGAGGCGCTGTTTTCCATCAAATTTTGCGGGGTCGTCGAACGGCCAGTGTTCGTGCTTGCCCATGTGGAGAAATACCGCGGGACAATTTTCCTCAGCGTTCGCACAAACGGTGATGACATATCCGAAATGGACTTTGCCCAAATATTCCGTCACCGACTTGGACCACTGACTTGAAATGTCGATCCTGATTTCGCGCATCGCTTCCACAACCTCAGGAAGGATGCTGCCTTTTGGTTCAGTGCCTGCGCTGAAAACCTCGAGATGCCCGTCTGCCATCGCGCGCAGGAGTCCTTCCGCCATTTGACTGCGCGCTGAGTTGCCTGTGCAAAGAAATAATACTTTTGGTTTTGACATGTTATCCGAACCTACCTGTCACATAATCTTCGGTGCGTTTGTCTTTGGGGTTGGTGAATATTTTTTTTGTTTCCGAAAATTCTATCACCGTGCCTGAGCGTGAACCGTCTTTCTCCAGCATCATCATGGCGGTGTAGTCAGATACGCGAGCGGCTTGCTGCATATTGTGCGTGACAATGATGATCGTGTAGTTTTTTTTGAGCTCCTGCATGAGTTCTTCAATACGAAGCGTGGAGATCGGGTCAAGCGCGGAGGCGGGTTCGTCCATCAAAATAATTTCAGGTTGAATGGCGATCGTGCGTGCGATGCATAGACGCTGCTGCTGTCCGCCTGAAAGTTCGTAAGCGCTCTTTTTTAGTTTATCTTTCACTTCATCCCAAAGCGCCGCCCCGCGCAGGGATTGTTCTACAAGTTCATCCATATTGCCCTTGAAGCCGTTGATCTTCGCTCCCCACGAAATATTTTCATAAATGGATTTTGGGAACGGATTTGGTTTTTGAAAGACCATGCCGATCTTACGGCGCACTTCCACGGGGTCTATGTTTTTACCATACAGGTTTTGTCCCTGCAAAAGGATCTCGCCTGTCACATAACTGCTGGGAACAAAATCATTCATGCGGTTGAAAGCCCGTATCAGTGTAGATTTTCCGCACCCCGAGGGTCCGATAATGGCGGTGACTTTTTGCTTCTCTATCTTAATGTTGACTTCGCTTACTGCGGCGAAACTTCCATAAAAGATAAAGAGGTTTTTTGTTTCAATTGCGATATCTGGTGCGTTTATATTATTCATGAGTCACTTCCGAGTTAATACTTTTTTTGCACGCGGTTGCGTAATAAGATCGCAGCAGCGTTCAAGGTTAACAGCAGGATGAGCAGGACGATGATGGCGCTGGCCGCGATGGAATGAAATTCAGATTGCGCGCGCGTTGTCCATTGGAAAATTTGAATTGGCAATGCCGTGAATTTCGAGAAGGGACCGCTCGGGTCAATGCTGATGAAAGTGGATGCGCCCACTACGATAAGCGGCGCGGTTTCACCAATGGCTCGCGAGACCGCCAAAATACTTCCTGTGAGAATTCCTGGCAGGGCATTTGGTAAAACGTGATGCCAGACAGTTTGCCATCTGGTGGCGCCAACTCCAAACGCGGCTTGACGTAACGAATCAGGCACAGACTTGATGGCTTCCTGTGCGTTGATGATGATCAACGGCAGTACAAGAGTCCCCATGGTCAGCCCTGCGGATAAGATGGTACGACCGTTCGAATCCGTGACGCCGAACAGCCTTCCGCTGGTAAACGGTTCCAACGCCCGAACAAAGATCGCGAGACCAAGCATTCCGTACACAATACTGGGCACGCCTGCCAGATTGTTGATGTTGGTTTGAATGATTCGGTTGAGGAAATTCTTGCTGGCGTATTCCTGAAGATAGATTGCCGCGCCGGTGCCGATCGGCAGCGCGAACAGAAGCGCAATTCCCACCATCCACAATGACCCGAGAATGGCTGTACGCACGCCAGCGAATTCCGCTTTGGATGACATGGGCGTGGTCAGGAAGACCGGGGTAAGCCATGAACGAAATTCAAGTTTAGCTTCCGGATATTTTTCCGCAACTTCGGCTTTGATCTTTGCACTACGAAATATGGAATCGGTCATAGACCAGGTTTCTTTTGTGTCAATTTGAATCAAGCGCTCCAATAGCAATGTGTATAAAACTGACTTGGAACGCGTATCCATTGGTTTTTCATTTTCCAACTTCGTAAATGCGCCAGAGGAAAGATTGGCTTTAAGAATATCCAGTAATTCCTGTTTGTTCAGAGCGTCTAAAGGTTTCGTGCTGAATTCGGTCGGGTCATTCTTATATTCAAATGCCACATAACCGAATGCGCCATCAATGACATTGTAGAGCAGGGCGGCCAGGCTTAGGATGGCGATCACCAGCGCAGAGAAGAATAGTGTTTGCCAAATGGACGCGCTGCGATAACGCCTGCCGAGGGAACGATGTAAGTCTTCGCCTTTAGGGTAATAGTCACGGTTTGGATTCATTCATACCTCTGGCGGAACTTGTTAATAATTCCCTGGCTGATGAGATTTAAGATCAACGTAACCAAAAACAGCATCAACGCGATCGCGAAGAGACTTGTGTAATCGATCGAGTTGTAGCTCAAGTCACCCCCGCTGATACGGGCGATGTGACCTGTCATGGTTTCAGCGGCCTTGAATGGATTGAATGTGAAGTTGGGGCCTGATCCTGCGGCAATGGCGACGATCATCGTCTCACCGATAGCGCGTGAGATGCCGATGATGAGCGCCGCCCCGATTCCTGATAAGGCGGCTGGCAGAACGACCTGCACGCTGGTTTCAAATTTTGTCGCGCCCATTGCGTATGCGCCTTCGCGCAGAGCACGCGGCACTGCGCTTAAAGCATCTTCACTCATGGATGAGATTAGCGGCAGGATCATGATTCCCATCACAAGGCCGGCGGATGCCATGTTGTACACTTCAACTGTCTGCTTGCCAAAGATACTTTGCAGAAGGGGAGTCATAAAGAGCAGGGCAAAATATCCGTAAACAACAGTTGGGATTCCAGCCAGAATCTCGAGGATGGGTTTTAACGCTGACCGTGCTTTCGGGGAGGCATATTCACTTAGAAATAAAGCAACTGCCAGTCCAAGTGGAAGCGAGACAAATATCGCGATGCTGCTTGTGATGAGTGTTGATGTCACCAGAGGCCAGATCCCGAAATGTCCAATGCCTGGCTGCCAGGTTGTGGTGCCAAAAAATTTTGCAAAGGTTACATCAGGATTCCCAAAGAAAAGCCAGGCTTCCTTGCCCAATTCGTAAACAATGGCGAGTGTGATGAAAATGGATCCAAGCCCTGCAATGAACAGCAGGGCTTGGATTACACTTTCGCCAGGACGCATTTTCTTTTTTAGATCGAGCGGGCGGAAAAGTTGATTTTCCATAATTGTATTTTCTTGTTTCATTTGCGCTCTATAATTTCACAGGCTTACTTAAAAAGCATGAATGGGCTGGCTCCATTTTTCGGAGGCCAGCCCGGTATTGTTTAGTTTTTCTTATTATTTTCCAGTGGCGGTCTTCCAGGCATCGATGGAAGCCTGAAGGTCAGTAGCAGGAGCGGCGAAGTAACCCACGTCGCTAATTTCGTTGTCAACATTGCTCAAGTAGAAGTAGATGAAAGCGGCAACCTGTGGTTTCTCTTTCAGAATATTGGCATCTGAGTAGATGAAGAGCGGGCGCGAGATGGGATAAGTTCCATCATCCACAGTCGCTTTGGAGGGTTCAACGCCTTCAACAGCAACAGCCTTCAACTTGCCTTGGTTTTCATTGAAGTATGCAAATCCGAAATAACCAATGGCGTACTTGGAACCTTCCACGCCTTGAACGAGCACGTTGTCGTCTTCAGAGAACTGTGCACCGGCAGCGCCAAGTAGGGCAGCTTTACCAGCAGCGAGATCAGCTTTTCCAGCAGCATCAGGGTAGAGAGGAGCAACAGCTTTTTCGTTGAAGTAATCGAAGGTGCCGCTGTCTGCACCTGGGCCGTAGACCAGAATTGTTTCGGCAGGATAGGAAGGATCAACTTCATTCCATTTAGTGTACTGAGCGGTGAATATCTTGCCGAGTTGTTCAAGTGTGAGTGATGTGACGAAATCATTTTCGGAACTTACAACTACGGTCAGGGCATCGGTACCAACGCGGAATGCGATCGGTTCACGCGGTGTGGCCAGAGCTTTGCAATTTTCGGCTTCGGCATCCTTGATCTTGCGGGAAGCGTTCGAGATATCGGTCTCGCCGGTCTTGCAGAAGCGTTCGAAACCAGCGCCGGTGCCAATGCTATCCACGGTGAGGTTGCCGGTGTAGCCTTCCTGTTGGAAGAGTTCAGACATGCGCTCGGAAAGCGGGAACACAGTGGATGAACCAGCCGTGATGATGTCACCAGTGACAGCGCCAGGGGCAAACATCGCCATTGGGTCTTCGGTTGGGGCGACAGTGGGTTCAACAACGACAGGGATTTGGGTGGCTGTGGGTTCCACAACAACCGGGGCTTGGGTGGCTTGGGCGCCACATGCGGCGAGCAAGAGGCTCATAGCTACTACAACAAACAATGATGAACGAACAATTTTGGACATTTCTATTTCTCCTTTAGATTTTATACGACGATGAGATGATAACAATCCCCTCTTAAGGACAATGGAAGATCAAGTTAACATCTTGTTAAGAAAAAATAATGCCCGTCATTTCTGACGGGCATTGTCTTCGCATGGAAGACAATTAAGGAGGAGGAGAATAAACGCTGCTTACTTTTCTGCCGCTGCAACAGAAGGTGTAAGCAACGATAATTCAAAAGGTTGGGAATGCCAGTTCCATGTGTTCAAGTCGGAAATGGCGCGATAGGCTGTCAGATCCAATTGCAGAGGCGTGACCGAGACAAATCCCGCAGCCAGCGCCCCGACATCTGTCCCTGATTCTGAGACGCCCGTCGGCGCGTCTCCACCGATCCAGTAGTATGGGCGTCCACGTGGATCAATGCGTTCGTCGAGGCGGCTGTGATATACGCGCAGTCCCTGACGTGTGATGCGAAAACCGTGAATATCTTCCGCTTTGAGAAATGGCACATTCACGTTCAATAATGTATCTTCAGGCAATCCATGTGTGATCACGTTTCGGACTGCGATCCCTGCGGCGTATGCGGCAGGTTGAAAATCAATTGCGCCGACATGTCCTTCGGGCATTTCGAGTGAAATTGCAATGCCTGGTACGCCTGCGATCACGGCCTCCATTGCGGCGGTGACTGTTCCCGAATAGGTGACATCATGCCCGAGGTTTGCGCCAACGTTGATGCCAGAGACGACCAGATCGAATTTCTCTTTGAAATAACCGAGCATTGCCAGTGCGACGCAATCGGATGGCGCACCATCGCTTGCCAGCGCCTGAGTTCCATCTTCAAGATGAAATTCACGCAGGCGTAAGGCGCGGTCTAATGTTTTTACATGTCCACTGCCAGACCAGTTTCGGTCTGGTGCGAGGATGGTTACTTTGCCAAGAGTACGCATTTCATTTGCCAGAGCTAAAAGCCCGGGCGCAAGTATGCCATCATCATTGGTTACTAAAATATTTTTCATTGTCTAATTTTTTCCTTTTTTAACTTTACTTATGCGCGAGCCAAACCTGTAATGCGGATAAACGCGCTTCCCATATAACGGATTCCCCAACTTCCCAAAATCCTGAATGCGCTCCATTCCTTTTGTTTGCGGACTTTGGTGGTTTTGTTCTTCAACGCGGTCAACAAATCCGCGGCGCTGTTGCCTGCGAATTCCGTTGAACCGAGACCGATCGCATCCACGATATGCGCGTCACTGTTGCCTAGCTGGGCAATATCCAAACGATTTGCCAGGATACGGGCGTAATGGTTGCTGATTCGGTCCAATGCGGTGGCGTTGTAGACTTCGATGCCAATTAAGGTTTCAGCCACCTGAGGGTTGCGCAATGCTTTTAAAATAGTTCGGGCATTCAGGCTTTTCATTCCCATGCCGCCCGCCATTGGATGAGGCGCAACGCAAACGCCGCCGAGTTCACGCACCCGTAAAACGGTTTCGACCAGTGATAGGCCGGCTTCCACTTTTTCTGTGATGAAATATGCCAGCAGGTCACCATCAGCGGTGGTGATCTCGATTCCGGGAATCAATTCCACGCCGTAGTTGGATGCGATTTCCAGTGCCTTGAGCGCTCCCGCAATTTCGTCGTGGTCAGTGATCGCGATCACGTCTAATCCCAGTTGTTTTGCGCGGGATAAAACGGCAGCGAGCGATGCGGTGCCGTCGTAACTATAAATTGTGTGTAAGTGTAAATCTGCGTGTCCCATGTTTTCTCCTTGTTTCAAATACAAGTCTACCCGTTGGCTATTAAGAGCCTGTGAATATTAGTTTAAGAAATGGTATGGGTTTTATTAACAAAAACCACCCGCCAAAGCGGGTGGTTTCCTCAAGGAGGTGAGGAGAAATCCAATTATGTGGATTTTTGTTTCTTAAGGAATTCGCGGCGTTTGCGAGTCGCGTCCACGCTGAAGACGACGATCATGGACAGGAAAATAACTGAGGGTAGAATTGTTTCCATATACGCTCCGTTTCTTTGTGCCTATCATACATCAATCTTTTGAAGAATGACCTAAGAAACACTTAACAACTTGTTAACGTTTTTTTCTCCCCTCACAGGGCTCCTGAGGATGATATTATTGATAAAATATTTTCAGTCATAGTCAGGAGAATAGACCGTGAACTTGTACATCATCCGCCATTCCATTGCCGTAGATGAAGGCACGCCCAAATATGAACAGGATCGCGAACGTCCGCTCACAGACAAAGGCAAAAAGAAAATGCGCCAGATCGCGAAAGGACTGCGCACCCTCGGTGCTGATTTTGATCTGATCCTTTCCAGCCCATACATTCGCGCGAAAGAGACCGCCGAAATTCTTGCGGATATTTTCAAAGTTAAGGCAGATGTGGCCTTTAGCAATAATCTCACCCCCATGGGCGACCCTGGCCTGTTGATCACTGAAATAAATGAAAAATACAGCATAAATAGCATTGCATTAGTGGGGCATGAACCTCAATTAGCTGCTCTAGTTAGTTTGCTGGTGGCTGAAAATGCAAATGTGGCTATGACCCTCAAAAAAGGCGGCGTGTGCCGACTTTCCGCTTACAACCTTCCCCATACCCGCAAAGCTACGTTAGAATGGTTGCTTACTCCAGACATTTTAGTTGAGATTGGTGAAAAATAACCATATGACCGAATCTGTTTCTCCAACTGTTGACCTTACCTCTCCCGCTCTTTATCTTAACCGTGAGTTGAGTCTGCTTGAATTTCAGCGCCGCGTGCTAGAAGAAGCCTGGGACGAATCCAATCCGCTGCTGGAACGCGCAAAATTCCTCGCTATTTTCGGCTCGAACATGGATGAGTTCTTTATGGTGCGCGTCTCGGGTATTCGCAAACAGGTGGAAGCGCGGATCATGGAAGTCTCGCCTGATGGGTTGACTCCGCCGGATCAATTGGCGGCAATTCGCAAGTTGGCCCTGGAATTAATGATCGAGGCACAACGCTGTTATCAACGAAAACTTTTACCCAAGCTGGATAAATCGGGAATTCATATTATTGAGTATCAAAAATTAAGCGCAACACAAAAAGCCCGCGCAGATGCGTATTTCAAGGATGTGATTTACCCTGTGCTGACGCCACTCGCACTTGACCCCGGCCATCCATTTCCGCACATTTCAAATTTAAGTTTGAACCTGGCCATCGTGATCCGCGACAAAAAGGGCAATGAAAAATTTGCGCGTTTGAAAGTGCCAGATACTTTGCCGCGCCTTCTTCCGATCAAGCGTTCTTCGGGCAGTGTTCGCAAAGATGGGACAATTCCGCATCAGCATTATTTTGTCTGGCTTGAGCAGGTCATCGCCGCCAATCTCGATGATCTCTTCCCCGGCATGGAAGTGACCGCCGCGCATCCCTTCCGCATTGTGCGCGACGCCGACATCGAAATTCAGGAACTCGAAGCAGATGACTTGCTTGAGACCATGCAGCAGAATATCCGCAAACGTAAATTCGGATCGGTGGTGCAGGTGGCTGTCTATGAATCCATGCCTGAGAATATCCGCGAACTGCTGGTGGATAATCTTGAAGTAACCCGTCATGATGTTTACGCTTTGGAAAGTCCGTTTGGCCTAAGTGGATTGTGGCAGTTATACAGCAATGTGGAACGGCATGATCTGAAAGATGCTGTTTATAAGCCGCGGATTCCCAATGCGTTCCGCCATGCCGCAACCGCAAGCGAAATATTTGATGCCATCAAGAATGAAAATATCCTAATCCATCATCCATATGATTCGTTCAACCCTGTTGTTGATTTCATCAATGCCGCCGCGCGTGATCCGCAGGTGCTGGCGATCAAGCAAACTCTTTATCGCGTTGGCTCGAACGCACCTGTAGTCGAAGCACTACTTAAAGCCGCCGAGAGCGGCAAGGAAGTGGCCGTGCTGGTTGAACTCAAAGCGCGCTTCGATGAAGAATCAAATATCAGTTGGGCGCGCGCCTTGGAAGAAGTCGGCGTGCACGTGGTTTATGGACTCGTTGGCTTGAAGACCCATTGCAAAGTCACCATGGTTGTCCGTCAGGAGGGCGCAGGGATTCGCCGCTATTTGCATCTTGCCACAGGGAATTACAATGCGAACACTTCCCGTATTTATGAAGACATCGGCATTTTTACCTGTGATGAAAACATGGGTGCGGATGCAACCGACCTGTTTAATTATTTAACAGGCTATTCAACAAAACAGGAATATCGCAAATTATTAGTTGCCCCCGTTAGCCTGCGAAAGAAATTGGAGAAAATGATCCTGCGTGAAATTGAACATGCACAGCAGGGGCGTAAAGCCCACTTGATCTTTAAACTTAATTCACTGGTTGACCCGCACATGATCCAGCTTTTATATCAGGCATCACAGGCGGGCGTGCAGGTGGAACTTCTGGTGCGCGGTATGTGCTGCCTGCGCCCCGGCATAAAAGGTGTCAGTGAAAACATTCGCGTGATCAGCATTGTCGGGCGTTACCTCGAACACAGTCGTTTATTTTATTTCCATAACGACGGCAAGGAAAATATTTATCTCGGCAGCGCAGACCTGATGACGCGTAATCTCAATCATCGCGTTGAAGTTGTCTTCCCGATCGAAAGCAAGGATCACATAAAATATTTACGCCACCATGTTTTGGATACTTATTTGAAAGACAATACCCGAGCCCGTATTCTTCAATCCGACGGAACATACATCCGCCTCGCGCCCGAAGCAGGCAAGGATATTATTGATGTGCAGGAAAAATTTATGAGTTAATTTTTCGCGAGGGGAATTACAAAATAGAAAACACTTCCATGTCCTTCATCGCTTTCCGCCCAAATTTTTCCACTGTGCGCTTCGATGATGTGTTTTGAAATTGAAAGACCAAGTCCCGTGCCAGAACCTGTGCGGGATTTGTCGACTCTATAGAATCTTTCAAAGATACGCGACAGACTCTCCGCTGGGATTCCGACTCCCGAATCCCGCACAGCGAATCTAATCCCGCCGACCGCTTCGCGTGATCCTGCTTCGATGGAAATCTCCCCCCCAGGTTTTGTGAACTTGACCGCGTTGTGGATCAAATTGACCAGCACCTGCTCCAGCCGTGATTTATCCGCGCGGATGTTCGGCAGGTCATCATCACACTTAATTAATAATTTTAATCCGGCGCGTTCGGCTTGCATTTTCATGCGGTCAGCCGCAGAGTTGATCAAACTCTGCGGCGCCAGCGGCGCGAGAATCAATTCCACTTGACCTGATTCGATGCGCGAGAGGTCGAGCAATTCCTGCGCCATCTGCGTCAGCGCGTCTACTTCGATGCTTATCCTGCCTAAGAAACGTGGGCCCGCATCCGGGTCCGAGAGAGCGCCGTCTTGCAGCGTTTCGGTTAGCGCTTTGAGCGAGGCAAGCGGAGTCCGCAGTTCATGCGAAACATTTGAGATGAAATCCCGCCGCACGGTTTCGAGTCTGCGCACGCGGGTCAGATCCTGCACCAGCAGCAGACTTCCGCTCGTGTGGGTGTCTGGGATGGCTATGATCTGCAAAAATAAACGGCGCGCAGGCAATTCAATTGACTCGCTTTGCATTTCATTCGTTTGCTGACAGCGCCGCCACGCATCTACGAGTTGGTGGTTGCGCACAATTTCGGTGACACTATGCCCGATCGCATTTGATGTTTCAAAAAGTTTTTGCGCGGCGGGGTTCGCAAATTGGATCAAGCCATTCGCGTTAGCAATGATCACGCCATCGGTGAGTTGTTCAAGCACGGTGGAAAGGCGGGCGTTATCAGAGTCTAAAGTCGCAAGTCGAAGGTCGAAGGTTGAATGTAGTGAGGCGATGGCATTGGATAGATTTTCAAGACCTTTTGCATCGGTGGGAAAGTTATCTTGATTGCGAATAAGTTGTGCATAAGCATTCATACGCCGTTTTAAATCATAATATAGCCAGGCAAACCACACGGCGATAATAAATAAAACGATAACCAATATCAAAAGAAATGAATTCATCCCGACCTTTGACTTTCTACCTTTGACATTTTTCTACCCTTCAAATCTATACCCGCCGCCTCTGACGGTGACAATGCGCAGCGGATTGGAAGAATCTGTTTCGATCTTTTGGCGCAGCCATCTAACATGCACATCCACTGTGCGGCTGTCGCCAATGAATTCCCAGCCCCAAACACGCTCAAGGATAAATTCGCGCGAGAGCATTTGGCGGCGATGTTCAGCGAGGAAAAGCAGGAGCTCATATTCTTTTGGTTTGATCTGAATCGGACCACCATTGAGAAGTACTTCGCGGCGGGTGAGGTCAATGATGAGGTTATCAAATATTAATTTTTCATGTGGAGAGTTTGCGTCTTTAGACTTTCCCATTTCTTCGCGCAGTAAGCGTGCCCGCCTAAGTTGTGACTTGACCCGCGCCATCAACTCGCGCATCGAAAATGGTTTGCTCATGTAATCATCCGCGCCGACTTCAAGACCGACTACGCGGTCAATTTCATCGTCACGGGCAGTCAGCATCAGAATGGCGGCGGACATTTCCTTGCGGAGAATGCGCGCCACTTCAAAGCCGTCCATTTCTGGCAGCATGATATCGAGCACGATCAGGTCAGGTTTCAAGCGCCGCGCAATTTCAAGCGCAGCGCGTCCATCCCCAACAGTTTCCACGGTATAACCTTCTTTTTTTAAGTTATACGCGAGCGTCTCTTGTAAAGAGAGTTCATCTTCAACGATCAGAATTGTTTCAGGCATTGATGGGAATATACCATAAAGAGGCCTTGCACTTATTAAGGGGAGGTTAATGGTATTTACTTATTACCACTTTTCCCAATGCACTATTTCATCCAGACTCATCCGTCCGCCCTTCTTTGGCGGCGCAGTCAATGTCTCATCCTCCAGCGGATATCCAAAAGAAAGCGCCACGCGTAAATGCCATTCAGCGGGGAAGCCTAGAATGGCCCGCGATTTTTCGAATTCATACAAGGATGCGGGCACCGAGCCGACTCCCAACTCCCATGCGGCGAGCTGCATAAATGCCGCGGCTTGACCTGCATCGAACAGGGTCTGGAATTTCTCCGTCGGATCGGGAGTGAGGATGGCAACGCATAAAGCCGCGCCAGCGATATGTCCCGCCCATTCGCCGCACTGCGACAATTCCTTCAAAATAGTTTTATCTCGAATGGCAATGAACCGCCACACTTGAGTATTTTTCGATGATTGCGACCTGCGTCCTGCATTCAAAATGGAGTGAACCACGTCATCGGGCAGGGACTTGTCTTGAAATTTCCTCACAGCGCGTTTTAATCGAATGGCATCGGATACGTTCATTGTGGCCTCATTTTCATTTTTTTCATATAAGTCTGCACCGCCTCATATTTGGCTTCCCGAGACCCTTCGGTCGCAGCAAACACGCTTTCTCTGAGAGACATGATGATTATATATCAACCTGTCTCTTGGCACTACCAAAAGGGGAAGATAGTCAATATACACTCCACGTGATTTCCATGATAATGAAATGTGTGATTTGAAAAAGACTTTGTTCAAGCCGCTGAGAATATATTGCGGCAAAAGAATTCATAGGAGATCGAATTATGGCTACACCTGCATCAACTCTTTTGGGTGAATTCACCTACGAAAAACGTCCTGTGGAACGCGGTTATGCGGGACGAACCCTTTATATCAATTTGACCGACAACACATTTCGCGAAAAACCTGTCACACAGCAGATGAAGGATCTGTTCACTGGCGGGCGAGGATTTGCGCTCAAACTTCTATGGGACGCGGTTACTCCCGAAACAAAGTGGAATGACCCGCTGAATGAACTGGTGATTGCCAACGGTCCCATTTGCGGGATCACGGCTTATGCAGGCAGCGGCAAGTCTACAGTAGTGACGCTGAGTCCACTGACCGAAAATGTGATCGACAGCAATGTCGGCGGTTACTTTGCGCCTTTCTTAAAATTCTCTGGATTCGATGCGCTTGAAATTCAGGGAAAAGCTGCCGAGGATGTGGTCATCTTTATTGATGGAGACACTGGCAGGGTGACGATTGAGGCGGATGCTCTCGAAGCGATGGATTCGCATGAGATTGGAAACCAGCTCACAGCGTGGTATGGAGGCGATGAAAAAGGTCGGCGCGGAATTTCGGTGCTGTCTACCGGTCAGGCAGCCGCACATATCCGCTATGCGTTGATCAATTCCAGTTGGTATGATGTGCGCCGCAAAGAAGCGCGTTTCAAGCAGGCCGGGCGCGGCGGCCCGGGGCGCGTCTTCCGCGATAAGAAGATCAAGGCCATCGTTGTGCGCTACACCGACATGGGTGGCGACAAAAACGGAGTGGCAGACATGGCACTCATCCGCAAGGCGGGACAGCGCATCAACAAGGAAATCACTGATTTTGACGACAAGCAGAATCAGATGCGTAAAGTTGGAACGGCTAACATAGTGGAAGTGATGGATCATTTTGACCTGCTGCCGACTCATAACTATCGTTATGGATCGCATCCCGATACGCATTTGATCGATTCGAAAGTCTGGAAGGAATCTTTTACGCAAGGGTTGCCCGACGGCTGCTGGCTGGGATGCACCATGAGCTGCTCACACGGCGTGGATCACTTCCCACTTAAGACTGGACCCTATGCCGGTCAGTGTGTTCTGGTAGATGGTCCTGAGTATGAAGGCGCAGCCGGACTCGGCTCGAACATTGGCAACTTTGATCCGCAAAAAGTTTTGGAACTCAATTTCTATTGTGATACCTATGGTGTAGACAGTATCTCATTTGCAAACTGTGTCGCCTTTGCAATGGAATGCTATGAAGAAGGCATTCTTACCAGGGAACAAGCTGGCGGATTGGAATTAAACTTTGGGAACGGCTCTGCCGCACTGGAACTTCTTCATCAAATGGCGCGCGGCGATGGCTTTGGCGTGATCGTTGGTCAGGGTGTTCGTTATATGAAGGAGTTATTCGTACGTGAAATCGATGCCGATCCGAAATTTTTGCACGACATTGGCATGGAAATCAAAGGCATGGAAATCTCTGAATACCTCACAAAAGAATCACTTGCTCAGCAGGGTGGTTATGGAATGGCAACCAAAGGTCCGCAGCACGATGAAGCCTGGCTGATCTTTATGGATCAGGTGCAGAATCTTCTGCCGTCATTCAAGGATAAAGCTGAAGCCCTGCATTATTTCCCGATGTGGCGCACGTGGTTCAGTCTGCATGGATTATGTAAATTGCCGTGGAATGATATTTCACCAGAAAACAATAAGCAGACTCCCGAACCAGCCAAGGTGCAGGAGCATGTCGAAAACTACACCTGGATCCATCAGGGTGTGACTGGCAAACCAACCAAAGTTGAAGATTTGTTGACTCAATCTGAACGGGTCTACAACTTCCAAAAAGTTTTTGCCCTGCGCATGGGACGAGTTGGACGACAGCATGATGTTCCGCCTTACCGCGCAATGGGACCTGTCACAGTGGCGGAATACGAATCGCGCCAGGATCGTTACGATGAACAGCTCAAGCGGCTTGTCGAAATTGAGCCTGAAGGACTTTCCACAAAAGAGAAGATGAAATATTTGCGTAAGTACCGCGAAGGCCAGTATGAGCAGTTGATGGATGCGGTCTATCAGCGCCGCGGTTGGGACGTGAACAGTATCCCAACGCCAGAAAAATTGCGTGAGTTGGGGATCGACCTGCCTGAAGTGCTCGCAGTGATTGAGAAGGCGAAGAAAAATATTTAAGCAGGAAATAAAACAGGCTGGTCAAACCAGCCTGTTTTATTTCCTGTTCTCCAACCAGCTTGCTACTCCCAGCCCGGCCTTTCTTCCACTTGCAAAACATGCAGTCAATAGATATCCGCCAGTGGGTGCTTCCCAGTCCAGCATTTCACCTGCACCAAAAATGCCGGGCAACTCGCGTATCATTAAATTTTCATCCAGCGACTCAAACATCACACCGCCCGCGGTGCTAATGGCTTCATCCAGTGGACGCGCTGCGATTAATGGTATAGGTAATTGCTTGATATAAAACGCAATTTTTTCCATATTTCCGAAATCATCTTTCGAGATAAATTCACGAAGCAATCCCGCCTTCACACCTTTCATCCCAACGGTCTTTTCCAAATGGTTTGCCATCGAACGTGATCCGCGTGGCCTGGATAATTTATCAACCAACTGCGATTCCGTTTTGTCTGGCGCAAGGTCAAGGAGCATAACAGCTTTTCCTTTGGCAAGAATTTCATCCCGCATCAAGGCCGATGCCGCATAGATCAAACTTCCTTCAACGCCTTCTTTTGTGACAATAAACTCGCCCTGCTGATGAAAATTTCCAAATGATAATATTACTGATTTGATCGGCTGACCGTCAAATTTTTCCTTGAAGATCGGACTCCACGCCACATCAAATCCGCAGTTGGATGGTTTCAGCGCATCCACCATAACCCCGGCCTGACTCAGCCAATGGGCCCATGCGCCATCCGAACCGAGCTTTGCCCAACTACCGCCGCCGAGCGCCAGCACCACAGCATCTGCTGTTACAGATTTGATTCCATTGACCGTTTCAAATTGAACAACGTTCTTACCGCCGGGGACGGCGGCAAGATTTCCATTCCACCGATGCTTCAAATAAAAATTGACCCCCGACTCAGCCAGGCGTTTCAGCCACGCCCTCAACAGCGGACTGGCTTTCATCTCCACGGGAAATACGCGGCCTGATGTGCCAACGAAAGTTTCGACTCCAAGTCTGCGAGCCCACTCACGTAGATCATCGGGTGTGAAATCCATTAACCATTTTTCAATTTCTTTTTTTTGATCTCCATAATGTGAAATGAATTTATCAAAAGGCTCCGAGTGAGTCAGATTCAATCCGCTCTTGCCAGCCAGTAAAAACTTCCGCCCGAGCGATGGCATGGAGTCATAAACGTCGACTTTCACGCCATACTTACTCAACACTTCTGCCGCCATCAGCCCCGCAGGTCCACCGCCAATAATCGCCACCGAATGATTCATAAGTTCATTATAAAGAAAAAAACTCCTGATTGAGTCAGGAGTTTTTTACATTCTGCATTTTGCCTTCCGCTTTACCTCTCCACGCCGATCACAGCGCCCAAGGCAGTTAGTTTGATCTTCCAAACACTTCCGGTATTGAATTGCTGGAATTCAGTCACTGAATCCGGCGAATAAGTTTTCTGTCCGTCAGAGGTGTTGAAGGTTACGGTCAGTACTTCAGTGGTTGAGCCTGTGCGCTGGTTACTGGTGAGACTGGGGCTTTCATAAACGGGGAAGTTGTCTTCGCCGTCCAATGTATACGTTTGGATGGTGTTCCATTCATCCACGGTGTAATCACAATATTGAGTGGTGTCTGTGTGACATTCCTTTACCACTTCTGCGAAACCATTTCCTTTGTCAATGGTCTTATCTTCGCATACTTCTTGAGTTTCATCGTGGCACGAAAGACTGTAAGCATCAGATGGCGGATTACCGCTTTGATTGGAATAATTCACGGGTTGAATTTCCTGCACCGCTACCGAGGTTTGCCATTGCGCCTTCAGCACCGTTCCTTCAACAGATTTTGAAGTGGCTCCGAATAAATACCAAATGGCGATACAGGCCGTGATCAGGAATAGAAAAACACCCAAGCTTATTTTTTTAGTCGCTCTGATCGCCGGTTGCGCTGGAGTTTTTGTTGACAGTTCTGGAGTTGCCGCCGCTGTTCGTTGCATAGGAGCCCCGCATTCCTTGCAGACGCGCGCGCTGCCCAGGTTTTCAGCCCCGCAAGTTGCACAGGCGACCGTCTTCAGCGCTGGAGCCGCCGCTTGTAATGCCTGACCGGCCGCCCGCGTCTTGCCTTCCTTTAAGTCACCGCCGCATTGTGAGCAGGTTACCGCAGAGCTAGGGTTACGTGTGCCGCAGAATCCGCAATGGATGTCGGCACCCGCTTTCGCCGCGCCAAGAATTTTTTCATCCGTGATGAGCTTCTCATCAGCGGCGCGTTGGAATTGTACATTATCAGGTTGGGGGGCGCCGCAGCTTTGACAGCTCTTTATTGGGCCAGGGTTTCGCCCATCACAATTCGGGCAAACCCATTCAAGTTGAACAAAACCTTTACTTTCTTTTTTATCCATCTTTCGCTCCTCGAATTTTATGCGAGTGTACAACGAAATGATTCTACATCATAATATTCCTATTGCGGGATTTCGTGCCATTTTAGAATTTCCTGAATGCGGGATTCGTGATCCACATCTGCATAAGGTGACGGGTCGTGCGCATCATTCCTGAATTTTGAGTTGGTCAATGCGTCGAAGACAGCCGCCGAGCCATGAGCGACATTGTGCGGGTCATAGCCGCCTTCGAGTACAAAGATAATTTTGCCATCACAATATTCTTCCGCGATCTCAACCAGTTTTTTAGACATGTTGTAATATCCGCGTGTTGATAATCCCAGCGAAGTGATCGGGTCATTCCAATGCGCATCGAAGCCAGCTGAAATAAATAACATCTGAGGGTTGAATGATCGGACAAATGGCTTGAAGATTTCATCACTCACGCGCGCAAAAGTTTCGTCGCCTGCAAACTCATGCAAGGGCACGTTGACCAACCGTTTCTTTGCATGAGGCGAGTCTGTGATCCAGCCTGTGCCCGGATAAATTCCCCATTGATGAGTGGATATAAATCCGACACGTTCTTCATGAAGGAACGCGGCTTGCGTCCCGTTGCCGTGATGGGCATCATAGTCAATGATCATCACGCGCTGTAATCCATTTTCCAATGCTTCACGCGCACCAATTGCAATATTATTAAAGATACAAAACCCCATCGCGCGCGCTGGTTCTGCATGATGCCCCGGTGGGCGGACTATCGCGAAGGCATTCTTTGCATCTCCATTGATAACCGCACGCGTACATGCGATCACACCGCCAGCCGCCAGGAGTGCATCTTGATAGGATGTTTGGGTGATGTAAGTGGGGGCGTGGTCAATGATGCCTGGACCATCCTTGCAAGCCTCCGCGATCGCTTGTATCATTCGCGGCTGATGCACCCGCGCGATCTGTTCGAAGGTCGCGTGGCTTGCCTCGATCCGCTCCGCTTTAAAAGAATTGAGCAATGGCTCGAGTACTTCCAATCTTCCCGGTCTTTCAGGATGATCTGGAAATTCATGTCCGCGAGCGGGGATAAAGGTGAATGCGGTTGGCATATTTATCAACTTGTTTTTAAATCAAATTATTGGGAAATCCCGATCAATATGGTTCTCCGATTAACTGGTGCCAAACATATCGCGCGAAGCCTTCCCAATATACTTCTGGTTCTTCGCCATTTGGAAAACTTAGGTTTGTCGTTAAACGTGGCGGCAACAGTGTAGGTGTTATCCGGCCATTAGTGAAATCAGGGGGTCTATTATAATTAGGGATAAGTTCAGGGAGAATTCCAATTAGCGGAGGGGCATATGAAAATTTCCAGGAATAAGGGCCATTACTGACATTGTCAACAGTAATATGGGGAATAGATAAAACGATGTTTGTATTGTAGGTGGGATCCAGAAGCCAATTACATCCATTGCTACTAACTCCCGCCAATGGATATGAGATGAATCCAAAAGCGAATTCAGATGATGAATTCATCGGAAGTTCCAGGTTGTGATCGTCATGATTGGGCGGACTGGTTACATCTGAGGACATCAGTCACAAGTTAAGGAATTGACGGGTCTGTCAAGAGTTTTGGTATAAAGTCCAAGGGCGAAGGGTTATCAG
>CAIWRB010000305.1 GCA_903914955.1 uncultured Chloroflexota bacterium
AAATCGAACGCGATTATTGAGACGCTTTACCCCGGCCTTTGCTTTGTGATGCTTGGACTTCCATTGATCCCTGCTCTTTTCAAAAAAACGTATCAACTTCCGGGTAGGGCTTTTGTAGCTCTTGTCGTTCGGGGCATCATCCATGTTTTTCACCTGAATTAAGATTCACCTACTATAGTTGAGATTCTTGCAGTCCGCAAGTGCTTCCCCAAAGCGGAACAAATACGATACGTTTCAAAAACTACAATATTACCCAATTTATGCCTCATTTCATCAGCCCAGGTCTGCCCTGATGCTCACACCCCGGATGCATCCCGGTGATGGTGTCTTACTATCTTAAGGATACACCCGCCACGCCCCTACTGTTTATTCTAGTAACAAAGCGTGGTGCAGATGGAAAGGGGAAGTCAAGAGTGCCGATAAATTAAGAATTTGATGGTTGCATTGTTGCGCATGGGAGTGAAAAAGCAGCAACACCCCACCACCACTTTTAAATAGTTGCTTAAAAGCGTTGACAAGGATTGTATAATATTGTTGAGCGTCGAGCCCGTAAAACCCCCTCCGCCCCCTCCGCCCGCTTTGCGGAGCACCTCCCCCAAGAGGGTGAGGACTGGGGAAGGAGATTATTTCTGATCTCGTTAGCCTGCTATTCCAAATTTTCACGGTAAATATCACAGGAGAAAACAATGTCCGATTTGACTCCCGAAAAGATTGCTGAGATTAATGAGTTCGGAGAAGCAGAAGCCCATGCAAATTATTTCCTGTGCGCGCCGCCAGAATTTACCAATCCATTTCGGCTGGGAGTCAAACGTATCGGGTCGGTGGTGGTGACCATGATCCCGGAATATGATGAGGCCATCTTAAACCGAATTCTGGGATTGGGCGTGGGCGAACCTGCAACCGAAGCCATTCTGGATGAGGCGATTGCTTTTCTCGAAAGTGCTGGTTGCAAAAACTATGTAGCGCAGATTTCCCCCATGGCACAGCCCGCCCAATTACCGAAATGGCTTGCCACCCGTGGCTTCAAGCTGGGACGTAATTGGGCAAAAATGTACCGGGGAAGTGAACCCGCTCCGGTCATTTCCACTGACTTGCGCGTGGAAAAGATCGGGAAAGAACAGGCGGATGCTTTTGCCGATGTGACAATTCCAGTCTGGGGTTACCCACCCGCAGCACGCCCGCTATTAAAATGCAATGTGGGCGAACCCGGGTGGCATCATTATCTGGCACTCGATGGGAAAAAGCCCGTATCAGTTGCGGCTATGTTTGTAAATGGTGAAACAGGTTGGCTTGGTTTTGCGAGCACCCTTAAAAAATATCGCAAACGCGGCGGACAGGGCGCCATGTTTGCCCGCCGTATTCAGGATGGTTTGGCGTTGGGTGTTAATTGGTTTGTCACCGAAACTGGTGAAGACACGCCCGAAGATCCCAACCCTTCCTATCACAACATGCTGCGTAGTGGATTCAAACTGGCTTACTTGCGGAGGAATTATGTTCATCTGGTGCCAATGATTCCCATAAGACAAGTGCGGCGGGTTGCACTCGTTGCCGCATATAGTTTGAAATTTGAATGGCAGCGTCTTATGCAACAGGAAAACGCAGGCTACCGATAAATAGGAGTGTGTGCGGGTGGAACGTCACAAAGTTGAAAACTGATCTCAAAATAAAAAATGGTTCTGAACAGGAAATATTTGGAGCTGTTTTTTGGTTGTCTGGTTAGACAACCTCCTCCACCCGCTTCGCGGTGCACCTCCCCCCAAGAGGGTGAGGACTGGGGAACGAGATTATTTCTGATCTCAGGCGGAGTTCACGGGCCAAAGTCCGCTTGCAAACCGTTGGGCGGCAGCATTGAAATCTACTGGAAACAAGTATGCAGTTCTTGATTCGCAAGGCATCATCAAACGACGCTCTGTTTGTGAAAGCATGTGTTGTATCAGCCTTCAACCAATATATTGAACAGATCGGCAAGCAACCTGGTCCGATGCTGCTTGACTTCGCTGCCGAGATCGAATCTAATCACGTATGGTTGGCAGAGGCAGATCATGCGGTTATCGGAGTGCTTGTCCAGTACGAGACAGACCTCGGTTTTTATATTGACACCGTCGCAGTTTCTCCGCATCTCCAAGGTACTGGTGTCGGCAGAGCACTTCTTCAATTAGCTGAGCAGGAGGCAGTTCGCAGAGGTTATAGTTCCATTTACCTCTGCACGAACGCCAAGATGGTAGAAAACCAGACCTTCTATCCTCGCATTGGTTACGTAGTGTACGAGAGAAAGGTTGATGGTGGCTATGACAGAGTTTTCTATCGCAAGCAATTGCCCACAGGGTCATCCGACAATGCCGCCTAACGAAGCGTGGTCCTCAGAAACAATATCATCACGAGCTCCCTGAGATAGTCGGTAAGTGCGCTTTTCAAGATAAAGTCACGCAAAGCTATCAGGTAAAATTCGAAAAACATGCAGCTTTTATTTTGCTTCTAAGGGTGTTGCGTTCTGCGCGTTTTTAGATTGGTCTGTGAGTTGTGCGTGATATTGTAGTTGGAACTCTGCGAAAGTTGGCTCAATGTATTTCTCTTTCGTGGGTCGACAGGGCTTCGGATATTTGTTGAAGGAAGTAAAGCGCGGCGCGTTCGTTACCTGAAATGCAGAGCCGTGAGAAGTTGTACGTTTTGCCGTTATGGCAACTAGTCCCAATGCGAATAATGGATGTACAATAGATATTGTTCGCTCTGGTTCACAATATCGGCAATATCCACGTGTTCGGGGCGCTGATCTAAGCCTAGTTTAAGCCGGTTCACCCCACTCCAGGGCTTGACCGATACGGTCTCAATTTTTACCCTCAAAATTCATTTTTTCGAAAGTCTCGTTGGGCGGGCATCGCCAGCAAGATTTTCCATTCGAAAACATAAAGATGAAACCTATTGAAGTAAAAATCGTTGGTCATATTCGAAAATCTTCACCAGAGATTTGTACAGAAATTCTCGATACTGAACGCTGGTCAGAATTTAAAGGATATTCAATTCTCCCAGGA
>CAIWRB010000306.1 GCA_903914955.1 uncultured Chloroflexota bacterium
ACTTTACCCTTGCGGGTTTCCTGTCGTAAATTGTCAATGTAAATTTCAGCCAACATACCGAGCATGGTCAAAGTAAGCTTGCCCCAAGGAGTGGTGAAATCCATCTGTTCTTGTACGGAGGCAAAACTAACGTCAAAACCATGGAGCTTATCAAGTGCAGTGAGCAGACCGGTCAGGTGGCGATAGAAACGATCAATCTTATCTACAATAACGACGTCAAATTTATCTGCTTCAGCGTCTTTCATCAAGCGCTCAAGGCTGGGGCGGTGGCTATCCTTTTTGGCGGAAATTCCGGCGTCAATGTAAATTTCCCCCAGTTCCCAGCCCTTACTGGCCGCGAATTTGCGAATATTGTTCTCTTGGGCATCCAGGCTGAAGCCATCCACCTGATCCCGCATTGAAACGCGGCGATAACCTACGGCACGTAAAGTTGTAGATTCCATATTGGTCTCCCTCGACTATAATTTTATCCGGTACAATCAGTCGGATATACCGCATTTTCCAACAATCACGGCATTATATACTCATTACCTGATACTGTAGATAATTTTCACCCGGAGGTAAGGGATGAACGTCCCGTTTGCAGAAGCAATTCGCCGCAGCAAAGCTGCAGAATTTGATAATACACTTTTCACTGCCCGCCTGCAAGAATTGATGAAACGGCGCAACGAGACGATGCGCGAGGCGGCGCTGGCATCAAAGCTTGACCATGAGGCGGTATTTCGTTTTATGAAAGGCACACGCCCCAACATGATGGCTACAATTTTGTTGGCTGATCACTTTGGGGTCAATCCAAATGAGTTCTTGAAATTGACAGGCTGGCCTACGCTTGATCTTTTCGATGTGCAGGTAGATCGCGCCAGTCACGCGGATGAACTGCGGTTATCTCCAGACGCGCTGGAAGTAGCGATTGCTGTCTCCAGAATTAACGATGTCAATACTCGTCAAAAGGTGGTGGATGCAATTTTAGCTCTTTTGCATCAATACTTTAATGGCTGAGACAAGTCCGAAGTATAATAATTGATAGAGACAGGAGTTGCTTATGCTAACCAGTTTGCACGGTGTTTATCGTAAGGGAAAAATCGAAATTGAGAAACCGCCGAGGGAGATTCAAGATGAAACCCCGGTGATAGTCACCTTCCTCACCGAAAATGACATTGATTTACGTGAGCGTGGCATTGACAAAAAACAGGCCAAACTACTACGTGGCCAACTTGCTACATTTGGTGAAGATTGGAATGCTCCTGAAATGAGCTTATATGACAACTACGATGCTGCCCGAAGAAAACCCTAAGCGCGGTGATGTTGTCCTGGTATTGTTTCCACATTCAGATCTGCGAACAGCAAAAACCCGCCCTGCACTGATTGTACAGGCAAACGACTTGAATACAGGTTTAGCGCAGATCATAGTGGCCATGATTACCAGCCGTACTTTTCGCGCAAATCATCCCAGCCGGGTAATGATAGTTCTCAATACACCCGATGGGGTGCAATCTGGGTTGTTGGCAGATTCTGTTGTGGTTACAGATAACCTGGCTACTGTAACCGATGTGGCCATCGACCGGGTAATTGGGAAAATATCCATGCAAAGAGTTGACCAGGCATTAAGGCATACGCTAGAATTGTAGGAACATCAGGTTGAGTTGGATATCGATGTGATGATAGATGAATTATGAGCCTACGAACCACCCATCCATTGGTGTCCGAATGCTGCATTTGATGCAGAAAGGGCTGCAGGCTAAACGGTCATAGCCTAATATTACAGCGCAAGGTTAGGTGTGAGAGCAGCAAGTCGGGCCAGCTTTGATTTACGATGAGAGCAATATACAGCATAGTTTCGCTTCTGGTAATAGATGACTCGTTGTAGTGCGGCAGAACCATCAAGAACAGGTATCGACAAGACACTTTTGAGCAAGATTTTCACCTGGTAAACCGCCAAAGCAGGTGCAAGCTCTTGGAATCGAATTCGCAATCGTACAAGGAAGTAATGGGCAAGAGAGACCAACAACATATGATGATGCCATCCTATCCAGCTACGCATTTCGTAATGGTCCAACCCAACTTCACCTTTGGCTTCTTCAAAGATGGTTTCTATGGGCCAACGCATGCCACTAATTCGAACAAGCTCAAGCAAAGGCGTCTCGGCAGGAGCATTACTGAAATAGAACTAACCACTTTAGGATCATCGAGATTGCGTTGAACGATGAGCCAGAGTTCAGATGCGGGCAAGTTTGCACGGGACTCAGTCAGGTGGATGAAAGCAAAGTCACACAAGATCCGTCCTTTTCTGCCTTCTTTAATTTTGGCACGTGTCCAAGATTCTGCTGGAATATCCTTCACCAGGTCTTTGACCTGGACTGGGCGATCCGTTGGAACGCACAACCTCAAACGAGTTG
>CAIWRB010000307.1 GCA_903914955.1 uncultured Chloroflexota bacterium
GATTCTATAATTTAAGTGAATTATTCAACGAAAAACTAGAAAACTCTGAATAGAAAATAGTATATTAATATTAGTTTTATTGTAAATTATGGGAGTGAATAAACCCATCGGATTATTTGAAAACGTATTACCTTCACCAATTTGACCCGCCAGATACAGGTAAAAAGATACCCCGCATGCCTATTAGTACGGGGTATTTCATTCTAGCACTATTATTATTTTAAGTCCGTTGCGTCTGCCGATTCCGCCATCGCCCCAGGGAGTGCAATTCTACTATAATTTTTTATTTTTTTGGATGAATAACAAATTGGATCGGTAATTCAACATAGAGTCTTGATGCATAAATTTGGCAGACCTTGGCTGATCGCATGAAATTCATGATCCGGGTTTGTTTTCAAATCTTTCGTTTATTTCTTCAAGCAGAAGGCTGATCTCATCTCGTTCCTGGGTTGCAATGAGCAGGGATTCTTGAAAAGACGGTTTTTCTTCTTCCGACATGGTTTCAAGAAGACGTTCAATCCGCGCGATCTGCGTGGATTTTTGATTGAGTTTTGTTTTAAGTCTTAGACGGTATTCCTCATAAAAATGGGGGCCGGTTAACGGTTCTTGTACCGCTGAATGTTCACCTTGAGACAGAAGTTCTTTGATGGTCTCGAGAAATTCCTCTATGTTGATCGGTTTTTCGATAAACCGCGTCACGCCGATGGTGAGTGAAAATGCTTTGTCTTCAGGGGCGACGTAAGTAGCCGAGAGGAAGACAACCGGGATTTTTCGAGTTTCTGATTTTAAACGCAATCTATGCAGCAGACTGAAGCCATCCATTTTTGGCATTAGGATGTCTGAGATAATCAATAAGGGACTTTCCCGTTGAATGACTTCCAGAGCTTCTTCGCCATTACGAGCAGTCATAACGCGATACCCTTTGAAGGTTAGAGCTGTCTCCAGTAATTTCAAAATATCGAGAATGTCTTCGACTACCAAAAGGTACCCATTTTTTTTGTTCATGCCTTTATTTTAGCCTGTTCCTTTGTGTTTGGATATAGCACTTTTGTTCCTATTATATATCAGGAATTTGACTAAATGATATTTTGATTTGAAAAGATAATGCGTCAACGCAGAGCGTTAATATTTATTTCAGAGGCTTGTGCAGTGATATAATTGAAATTGTCTAAGGTTTGTTCAATGTCTTTGCCCTGACTCAATTTTGAGTGAAGACAAATTTTTTATCTGAAGATCACTTTGCTGATTTTTGGAAAGGAGCTAAATATGGCAAACAAAGAACAAGGTAAGAACAAGGAAAAGAAGAAGAAAAAGCAGGAGAAGCCAAAGCCGCCGAAGAAGTAACTACGGCTTTTGTGATTCGAAAGAATTATCTAAATTCATATCCATCCCTCAAATTTGATTTGTTGATTTGGGGGATGGATTATCGTTTGGGAAAAGGAGTTGGCATGCCTGATTTTAATACTGAAGAATTTAAAGTGAGCGGTGAACAATTACTTGCCAAACTTAAAGATCTGTTGCACCAAGGCAATATTCGCCGTGTCGTCATTAAGGATAAGGACGGTAAGGTGTTGATCGAATTTCCCCTTTCCATTGGGGTGGTTGGTTTTGTTTTAGCGCCCACACTTGCTGCGGTCGGAGCGATCGCAGCGCTTGTTACAGAAGCTACGATTATAGTGGAAAAAGAAAAATAATACATGTGAAAGAGAATCAAAAAAACCTCTTGCAAAGTTCAATTACTTTTGCGCGAGGGGTCTTTTGATATATTAAGCCAAATCTATTTTTTTCCCGGTCTCATCCACCTTCCACCTGTGATGAGAGAGATGAGAATGAATCCGATCGCTGCAAAGGAGAATGCTTTGTTGTCGGTGCTGATTCCGATCGTTAAAAATGCCATACCGAGGATCAGGAAAATCATTGAAATATTGCGTTTATTCAGTTGCATGATTATTTCCTATTTCAATTTTACTTCAGGATATTCTGTGAAATTACCACTGAAAAGATTTGAAGGCTTTCCGTTTAATGTCATTTCGAAAAAATCGATCAAGTATGTATTAACGATCTCGGTCACGCGATTTCCATTCAAGGGACCTTTAAGACCGAGCTGCGGCGCAATGGGAGAAAGTAAAGGCAGGTCGCTAAAGTCGTAATGTTTCGTTCCGTTGATGCTGATCGCGCCTTTGCTGTCTGTTACATTTGGGTAGAAACGGTTGAACAGTTGATTATTTTTGCTGTCCACAAGATCCGCCCAGCCTTGACTGAACATAAAGAACGCAGGCTGTGTGATACCATTTGCCAGCACTTCAGCAGAAACTGGCCGCATGAACGGATCCATGCCAAGCAAAGCTTTACAGCGCGGGTCAATGCCGCAGAATTGGATGGCCGCGCCGCCGCCAGTGGAATGTCCGTATACGCCGATGCGGTTGAAGTCCAGTTTTGAATAATAGGAGTCGCTTTTATCGTTGTTGCGGATACTTAACTCGTCGAGTGTGAAGCCGAGATCGCCAGCCCATTGCTGCACGAGTTTGCGCGCGGCAATTTCGTAATCGGCATCGGGAGCGCCCTCAGGCAGTGCGTTTGGATTGTTGTATGCAATTCTTCCATCGGGGAATACAGTTGCAACTGCGCCATAGGTGTGATTGACCGCGACGACAAAATATCCGCGGCTGGCGAGTTGGATCATTTGCCCGGTGTTTTGCGCGTTGAATCCATTCCAGCCATGCGAGAACAATATCATTGGATAAGGAATTTTTGTTTTTGCGATCGGCGCATCAATATAGGCAGGAGTTTTCGCCAGCGCCAGATGATCAAGAAAGTACGATGGCAGATTAAGAAACGTGGATATGGCGGGGCCGTAAATATCCGAGCGTGACATCCATGGAGCTTTATTATTTTCGGGCAGCGGGTTTGCCGGATACCAGATTTGCACCATAAACGAACGCGCTTCATCTTTGCCTGAATAAAGTTCTTTGCGTGATTCGTCTGTCAACTCGAAAATGGTCGTGCCGACCTTAAGCGGTCCGCCTGGCTTGGGGATGGCTGGAACAGGTAACAGCACAGGTAAAGCAGTCGAAACAGCGAGCAGGATGACAGTCAGGTATGAAGCGGCGGCAGGCCAATCTGCTTGAATCCTGATTTTATACAAACTACTTATTGTAAGCAGAAGGGTCAATATATAAAGCGGTATCATCTGCCAGCGATATCCCTCGACAAGAAAATGAAGGAGTGTCAGGGATAATGCGGTGGCTGGCGCGAAACGAACGACACGTAAACGCGGGTGCGGCCATATTAAATAAATTGCAAGAAGAAGTGGAATGATGATCTCAAGTAGGCGCATGTTTTTTCCTTTTTATTTGTGGCTATCATTTTATATGATTTTGTATAAAATGGATATGGAGACAGGATGATATTATTTTCGCTCGGTATTTTTCTTTCAGCATTTTTGTTGTTCCAAATACAACCGATGATCGGGAAATTTATTTTGCCATGGTTTGGCGGTACGCCGGCGGTTTGGTCTACCTCGATGCTGTTTTTTCAAGTGCTGTTGTCCGGCGGATATGCGTACGCATATTGGCTTGTCAAACGTACGCGGCAGGGGTGGATACAGATCACGTTATTGGGGACGACGATTGGCCTTCTGGCTTTGCTCGGGCGGATGTGGTCATCACCGATCACGCCCGCCGCTGCACTGCGTCCCGCAGATGTGAGTTTTCCCGTGCTCAATATTTTCCTGCTTTTGACGGTTTCTGTCGGCCTTCCTTATTTTATGCTCGCCACGAACGGCCCCTTGATGCAGGCCTGGTTTAGTCGCGTTTTCCCTGAACGGTCTTACGCGCGTTTGTATGCATTATCGAATGTCGGTTCCTTACTCGGATTGCTTGCATATCCGCTGTTGATCGAGCCGACATTCACTCTTCGTCAACAAGGCTGGCTGTGGACAGGCGGATTTTGCCTATTTGCATTGGTCGCAGGCACGTTGAGTTGGCGTACGCGCAATACGGATGAAGTTGTAAGAATAAATTCGTCGAGCGGGAAACCATCATTTTCATTGCGCATACTGTGGATCATACTAAGCGGGATAGCTTCCTTATTTTTATTGTCGGTGACCAACCAGATCTCGCAGGAAGTGGCGGTCATCCCATTTTTGTGGATCCTGCCGCTTGTCATTTATTTACTCTCGTTCATATTCGCATTTTCAGATTCGCGCTGGTATGAACGCCGCATTTATACTTTGCTCTTTTGCATTGCCAGCCTCGGCATGTTGTGGGTTTTGCTGAGGGCTGGCTCATTAAATGTTCTTGTTCAAATCTCAGTTTACGGGGTACTGCTTTTTCTCGCAACGATGATCTGTCATGGCGAGCTATACCGTTTGCGTCCGCACGCTGATCATTTGACAAGTTTCTATTTGATGGTTTCCTTTGGCGGCGCAGCGGGTGGAATATTTGTGAATTTGATCGCGCCTTTTCTGTTCAAAGGATACTGGGAATTTTATCTTTCCTGGCTGCTTACTATTCTTTTATTGGTGGTGATGCTGTTGCCGCGTTTCTCGGCGCAAGTCAATATTCAGGCGCGGGTGATGGGGGTGTCTTTTCTTGTCGCGGCCGCGTTTTTAGCGCTCGGATTGAATCAATATCAGAATGCGCTTTTTGTAGAACGAAATTTTTACGGAGTGATCCGCGTGACCGAGTTTGACCAAAAGGCTGTTGCCATGATCCACGGCATGACCGTGCATGGAATTCAATATCTGGATGATCGCGCGCGCCCGACCACATATTATGTAGAGGATAGCGGAATTGGATTGTTGCTGCAAAATCATCCGCGCAACAAACAAGGCCTGCGGGTTGGCGTTCTAGGTCTCGGCGCGGGCACGTTGGCAACTTATGCCCAGATCGGTGATGTTTATCGCTTTTATGAGATCAATCCCGCTGTTGTGCGACTCGCTAATGGCGAGGGCGATTATTTTACGTTTCTGAAAGATAGCAAAGCGGATGTGAGTGTTGTCACCGGCGATGCGAGAATTTCATTGGAGCAGGAGTTATCTTCAGGTCATCCGCAAAATTTTGACATTCTGGTTTTGGATACATTTAGCAGCGACTCGATCCCCATTCATTTGGTTACGAAGGAAGCCTTTACTTTGTATCTCGAACATCTTGCGCCGAACGGAGTCATCGCCGCGCATATTTCGAATCGTCACTTGAATCTTCAACCCGTGGTTTGGAGATTGGCAAAGGAGTTTAATCTTCAAATGGTTATGATAGCCAAACCCGCAAGCGCAGATGCTGGAAGCTTTCCGTCTGAATGGGTACTGCTAACACAAGATCCATTATTATTTGAAATTCCCACGATCAAATCGCGTGCAATTCCGTTTACCGATTCCGATCCATCCATTCGCTTGTGGACAGATGATTACAGTAATTTGTTCCAGATATTGAAATAAAAAAATGTCCCGCAGAAATAAACTTCGCAGGACATTTTGGAAAATCTGTTTCTAACTAATGAACCGCAACGCCCAGCACAGCCACAAAATGTGCGGCGGCGGCGAGTAATACAAAGATGTGCCAGACTTCGTGAAAGCCAAAGACGCCCGGTACAAAGTTGAACATTTTGGTACTGTAAACCACTGCGCCCAATGTATATATCACACCGCCGATGACGAGCCAGGTCAGTACCCAGGCGGGCAGAGCCGCTAGTAACTGTCCGCTGGCGCCGACGCATAGCCAGCCCATCGCCACATAAACGCCAGCGTTCAACCAGCGCGGTGCTCGCACGATGAATATTTTTATTACGATACCAATGATCGCCAGCGACCAGATAATGCTCAACATGCCCCACTTCCAAAAGCCTGTGAAGGCGTTGATGCAAAATGGTGTGTAAGTTCCCGCGATCAGACAATAAATCGCAGCGTGATCGATCTTTCGGAAGATCTCCAACGCTTTGTCTTTTACTTGTACCATGTGATATGTGGCGCTGGCTGAAAATAAAAATATTAAACTTACGCCGTAAATGATCAAAGAGACCACTTTGAGCGGAGTGCCCCAGCCGATAATTAATAAAGTGATCAATCCAACCAGCGCAAGAAGCGCGCCCACCCAATGTGTAAGACTGTTTACTGGTTCTCGAAATGTTTTTTGCATATTTTCCTTTACTTGTTTGCTATGAGGATCATCAGGTTGCTCGATTCTACTTCGACAACTTTAATTTGAATCTCAAAGCCTGCCTTGATAAATGGCTGTTCCATTTTTGAACGAATGGATGCTTGCCCATCGGCTGGACTCTCGCCAGTGACTCGATACAACCATTTGAGGAATCCACTCTTTGGCCAGGCAACCGCCAGGACGACGAGTCTGCCTCCGTCTGAAAGGCATCGGCTTATCTCTGAAAGTGTTTGTGCGCTGAAGATGTAATCTGTTGGAAATGTGGATACGATGCTGTCGAAGGAGTTGCTGGCAAATGGAAGGTGTTGGGCAAGTCCGCGTGTGAGTTTGTGAGCTGCACCGATACGGCGTCTGGCGAGGGTTCCCATTTGCGCTGATTCATCTATCGCAACAGAATCAAGATTCAGGTCAAGCATGATGCGCTGCAAATGACCGGGACCATGTCCCAACTCAAGGATGCGCATCCCTCTGATAAACGGGAGAATTTCCTTCGTCCAGTCTGTCCATTTACCGAACGAGACTGTTGCTGCAACCAGATCATACGCGAATGCAAATGGATGGTAGAGCAGGTGAAAGAAGACGCGCATAAAACGCGGGATGAGTTTCATAAATAAAACAAGGGTTTGACATTGAAGTCAAACCCTTGTTGCCTGAATACAGGTGTTACGCGGTTGGGGCTTCGTCGCCGTCACTCTTCTTGGTTTTGCGGACGGCTTCAATTGCACTTTTTCCGCGTTCGCGGACTTCGCTGGAAAGGTGCCCAGTGCGTTCGCGAATTTCACTGGCAAGTTCGGTGGCGCGGGTGCGAGCTTCCTTGGTTAATTCTTCAGCGCGTTGGCGGGCATCAGCGGCTAGCGCTTCAGCGCGGGCGAGAGCTTCTTCGCCAGTGACCTGCGCTTTGTCACGCAGTTCAATGCTTTTATCCTTGATCAATGCGCGGGTTTCATCTCCAGATTGCGGGGCGAACAGCAATGCAACGACTGCGCCAGTAAGACCACCAACTACAAACCCTACCAGGAAGGCTCCAAATTCATCTCGGTCAGACATATTATTACTCCTTTTTTTGATAGATTAAAATTTTGGAAGTTATTATTTCTTTTTGATGCCCATTAATTCTAACATACGAGTCAAGCCTGCCAAATAGCTATTAAGTTTGATGACTGGTTCGACCACGTTTTCACCTAGAAATTCTGCTGTGCCGCGCAGGGTGTTGACTGTTTCATTTGTGGCGTGAAGAATGGGGCGGACTTCGTTTTGTAAAAGGTTGATCAGGCTGGCAAGTTGGATAACCAGTACGATCAGCGCGACGCCGATGACCAGTGACTCAAGCGCAACGATAATTATGAATATATCGCGGATCTTGTCTGTGGGGGTGGCTGGCTGCAATAGGAAGAAGATTGCCACTCCCAGCAAAACAAGGAAGACCACAATGCCAGCGATAACTGCTGCTGTGATGGTCTTTTGCTTGCGTTCTGCTTCGCGGATCGCCACAAGTTCTTCAGGCGTGGGCAAGGGTTGTGAAACTGGTTGTTGTGGAGTTAAGGGTGTTGCCATGATTAGATTATAGCATTTATTTTATCCATTTCGTTTCGATGAATCATGCTGTGTATGAGTTAATTGTTTGAAAAAAATTGAGCTTCTATATGAATTCCGGGCCGACCTGTGTACAGAAAAAACCACTCGTCCTGTTTTTATTATGCGGAGGAGACGAGCCATCCAATTGGATTATAATTTTGAAAACAGAGTTGCGAAAAGATTATCGATACGGAGTTTGAATGTTCCTGTCACCTTGCACAAGTTGAGAGATATGTATAAGGAAGTGAATTTCAACAGGAGAGATTATGAAAAGATTTTTAAACGTGTCCATTTTATTGCTGATACTTTCTGCATGCAATGTGCCGATAGGTGCTGGGAGCGTAGTTCCATCAGTTCCCACTGAACCACCGCCTGCGACTCAGCCACTTGCTGTGACTGAACCGCCCGTGATAGTGACCGAGCTGCCGCTTGTGGTAATCGAGCCGCCGCCGACACTTGTTTCGATCAATCTGGCTGGTCCCCCAATGGAGTTGGGATCCAAATACCGCTATGTGGATGGGACAGTTTTGGTAGCGGTGCCTGGCGGCGAATTTACAATGGGCTATTATTCCGCGGATAATCCCATTCATAAAGTGACTTTGAGTGATTTCTGGATCTACAGTACCAAGATCACCAATCAACAATATGCGTTATGTGTGCAGGATGGAAAATGCGCTTCGCCCGACCCGCTCAACGCGCCGCAATTTGGGGATTATCATTATATTAATTTTCCCGTGACGGGTGTCAATTATGATCAAGCCGCCGCCTATTGTTCCTTTGTGCATGGACGACTGCCGACTGAAGCTGAATGGGAGAAGACCGCGCGCGGCCCGGATGCCAACCTGTTCCCATGGGGTGATTCAGGAGCGGATTGCAAATTACTGAATTATAAATTCTGTAATGGAAAAACCACAGAGATCAATGATTATCCAGATGGCGTAAGCTATTATGGCGCGTTCGATATGTCAGGTAATGCACGTGAATGGGCGGCAGATTGGTACAGCCCAACCTATTACAGTGAATCGCCGGTGGAGGATCCTTTGGGACCGGTGATCGGTGAGAAACGCTCCGTACGCGGGAGCAGTTATCAGGACAGCGCCGACCCGTCTATTTCAGCGCATCGCTTCTCGCTTCTGCCGACGGAGAATCTGCCCGATCTGGGATTCCGTTGCGTGGTGGAGGATCCAACCTACTTTGCCCCGATGTGCCAGCAGAATAGTTTTATTGGTACTGGCCCCAATGGCGAGCAGACTGACTGCACACCTGATGTGAAGTGTAATAATGTTTCAATCTCACAAGCACCCAATTGCACGGGCAAACCGGATTATATTTTGTACACGATCGTAACGTTTAGCCTGGCAAATACTCCGCCAGATGCGTGGACGTATGATGTGCCGGGTTGTTCTAGCCCGGTTGGAGCGGACGCTAAAAAATTCCAATGTGATCTGCCTGGGCCATATACTGCCTCCGGGCAAGGTTCATGTTCAGACCTGAGTTCATGCGTTCCAGCCTGCCCGATTCACTACAACAAAGTTGCGGACTCTTGTGTATGGGACGGCTCAGGAACGGGCGGAACAGCTTGTTTTGCCGGCAGTATTTATGACCCGCTCAACCATTGCTGTACAGCGGCTCCTGGCAGTGTCGTGAATTTTGATCTTTGCCCGGCTGGTTTTTATCCGCTGGGTGATACGTGCGTAAAAAAATCCGCGATGGTTGATAACGAACTTCAGACTGTCCTATTTGATACCGAAGATTGTCATCCTCCCGTGAAGAGGGTGCCTGGTGGTGGTGACCCTGGACCATGTACCGGCACTGAACCTGTTAGCGGATGTGTGAGGATAACTCAAAATAAAAATTCATATTGGGACCCAATTACCTGTACTTGTGTATCCCCAACACCAGTACCATGAAAATATTCATTATTTGATGGATGAAAAAATCCTGTTCAAGAGAACAGGATTTTTATTGTGCGCCCAGCATGGGCGTTGGCTAGAGGGTGAAAGACCCTTATGGAGGTTGATTGCACCAACCATTAGCAGAAGGCAAGGGCGTCATCGTGAGGTGAGGTCCGAAGGAAGC